>CAZPPN010000026.1:0-11293 GCA_964588425.1 uncultured Ruminococcus sp.
CTTCAAACAGCGGAGTTCTGCTGAAAAAAGAAGAGAACAGCGACGGCATTTATGTTGTCTATGATTTGGGCAGAGAGGAAGCAGGTCTTGTGACACTTGATCTTGCACTTCCCTGCGACGCGGAGTTTCTTCTCGGCTGGGGCGAGCATCTTGACGATATGCGAATCCGCACCGAGATCGGCGGACGATGCTTTGCGGCTCGGTTTGACGGAAAGGCAGGACGCACGAGCTTCATTCATCCGTTCAAGCGGTCAGGCTGCCGTTATCTTGCCATCCAGATCTACGCACCCGAAGCCGAAATCCATTATGTCGGAATTACCCCAACGGATTATCCCACCACAGATGATGTACACTTCTGCTGTGCCGATCAGCTTCATAACGCCATTTACGAAACCTGCAAGCGCACACTTCTCATGTGTATGCACGAGCATTACGAAGACTGTCCTTGGCGTGAACAGGCTCTTTACTCCATGGACTCACGAAATCAGATGCTCTGCGGATATTACGCTTTCCGTGAATTCGATTTCGCAAAATCCGCAATCCGTCTGATGGCGCTCTCCATCCGTGACGACAATCTGCTTGAGCTTTGTTCTCCTGCAAGAGTTT
This sequence comes from uncultured Ruminococcus sp., assembly GCA_964588425.1. Lineage (GTDB taxonomy): Bacteria > Bacillota > Clostridia > Oscillospirales > CAG-272 > UMGS1696. The sequence goes on from CAZPPN010000026.1 coordinate 607, forward strand.
CCATAACCATCCCCGGTTTCTCTGCGGTATTCTCCGTACAGCTTTGGGAATACCTTCTTTACTCTGGCGACCGTGAATTTGCCGAGGAAATAGTTCCCACAGCCGAGAGAATCTGCCGTGAATTCATGCGCCGCACAGAGAAAAACGGTCTGTTAAAGCGGCTGAAAGAAAGCAAGTACTGGAATTTCTACGAATGGCAGGACGGTCTCTCCGGCGCTATCGGCAAGGAATACTCGGATAACGAACTGACATATGATCTTCCGCTCTGCGCTTTTGCTTCAATGGCATATCAGAGTGTAGCTAAAATTTACACCGTTCTCGGAAATGATGCAAAAGCTGAAGAATTCCGTGCCGCTTCCGAAAAATTGAACAAAACCGCACATGAAGCGTTCTATGCCGGCAATGAGATGGGATATTACTTTACATATATTCTCGACAATCCCGATAAAATGGAAAAATTCCATCTGTGCCAGCTTGCCAATGCTCTTGCGGTATGCAGCGGAATCTGTCCGGAGACTGAGCTTGACAAGGTGCTTCACAATCTTGCATACAATACCGGACTGCTTCGCGTGACATTATCATACAGCATTTTCCTGTACGACGCGCTGATGAAAAAGCCGGAAACATATTCACGCTTTGTTTTCGGAGATGCGGCAAAGGATTACGGCTATATGCTGCGTCACGGTGCGACTACGTTCTGGGAAACCATACGCGGCGGTGACGATTTCGGCTATGCGGGAAGTATGTGCCACGGCTGGTCCGCAGTTCCGATTTATCTGTACTTCCGCTATGCCGCAGGTATTATGCCTTCCGCACCCGGTGTGATGACCGAGAAACCCATGGATGAAAAGCTGACCGGTATTTATGAACTGACTGTCGGTTGATGTGCTGAGTTGCGGCATCGCGTGAGATAACAACAATACTGCAAATATCTTAGAATAATCCCCACAAATCACAGTCCCCATACAAAAAGAACCTGCTGATCCGTCGTCTCTCGACAGTTGTCAACAGATTCTCTTATATTATTCACGCATCAGAGATAAAAACACATTCATTGTCTTATCCAGCAGCTCGTCCGGGTATTCATAATTCTCCGTATGCAGCGGCGGACATTTCTCACCTGCGCCGATCCCGAAAAATGCACCTCTGCAACGCTTCAGATAATGGCCGAAATCTTCACTCCAGCGCATCGGTACAGCAAGTACATCACCGCCGCAGACTCGCAGGACCTTTTCGGCGCATTCGGGCGTATTTTCCGTCGACGGGAACACATCCTGCACAGTATGGGAGAATTCAAGCCCATGCACATCCGCAAGGTTTTGTGACAGATTCAGGATTCCGTCGTACAATGCCGTCAGATCGCAGTCATGCTCCGCACGAAGTGTCAGCCATACTTCAGCCGAAGCAGCAGCCGCTCCGAATGCTTTCTCACCCATCTGTACCCCGATCACTGTACAAAGCGTCATTCCGGAATACCGTTCGACATCGGACAAAGACGGCAGTTCACACAGCAATTTTCCTACCGCGGACACAGGCGAAATCCCATGTTCCGGATACGCGGCGTGAGTCGGTTTGCCGATAAATTTCAGCGTAACTCCGCGGGATGCACAGGCGAAAGTGCCCGATCGCGAAGTCACCTTCCCAATCGGAACACCGGGCAGGTTGTGTGCGCCGTAGATTTCGTCCACGTTCTCATGCCGGAATAGCTCAAGACAACCCTCCGCCCCCGCACCGGTCTCCTCGGCAGGCTGGAACAGGAAATAAACATCGCGTCCGAAAGTCTCACCCTCAGCCAGCACAGCAGCGCCGCAGAGAGATGCCGCGTGTCCGTCATGTCCGCACAGATGGCAGGCAGTTCCGTCGGGCAAGGCAAGCGCATCATAATCAGCGCGCAGGGCAATGGCAGGTTTTGTCGGTGCATTTTCACGGTGTGCGGCATAAAATCCGTCTCCGCACGGGCATATCGTCATGCTTGTGTGAGTACGCAGAAACTCCTGCAGAATGGCTTTTGTTCTGACTTCACATCCGGACAGCTCAGGTGTGTCATGCAGTGTTTTCCTCAGATCTTTTATCAGCTCTGTCAGCGATACAGGCTTCATATATTCCTCGATTCCGTTTGTTCGTATGTGTTTTGATACATTATAGCACAAAAACATCGCTTTGTCAAAACGGGATGGGATATTGCATGGATGATATTTAATAAAATCGTATCACTTTCCCTCTTGATTTAATTCTGAAAAAGCACACATGGAATCTCAATTTTCCGCGGCACATACACAGCACATTCGAATTCATAAGAAACACAAAGCACCCGAAAACTGCCGCTTACAGGCTGATTCTCTGGTGCTTTTTTGCAAGGATGAAACTCTTCTTTTTCTCCTTCAGTGACAGTATTTACGCTTATTCCGCTGTTTCCTGTCCGTGAATGGTCAGCGTAGACATCTCAACCGGCAGGAAGAAACACATACCGTGAGCTTCCGTTCCGGCACCTGCTTTCTCCTTGACCTGTTCCATGATTTTGATCGCCACATCCTTTTCCACGACGCTCAGAACGATTTCTTTCTCCGTGTCAATGGTAATACCGAGGATGGTCTTGGGTTTTGCGACTGAGCCTCTTGCGTTGAGAATGGTTGCTCCCGTCGATCCGACAGAACGGGCGATATCCACTACCTGAGCGGAAAAACCTGCGTTTACGATAATATATAATGCTTTCAGTTCTTTCATACAATCTTCTCCTTAAAATGACAATCCCTGAACAGGAATACCAAACGCAATTCCGGTGTTCGGCTTTTTGAAATTATAATCGTTGTAAAGGATATCTATCAGCTTCCTCGCATCTTCGCTTTTTATCAGACAGGAGATCAGAACCTTTCCCTGCTCTGCTTCAAATCCGAAAGCGGCGGCGATTGCGCTCGGGCTCATGGAACCGTGACCGTAAATTATTTCGATTCCACGCGCTCCGTGATCGTTCAAAAGTGTCAGAAATTTATTTTTCTTCTTCTGCTCGGCAATAATAACAAAATACTGCAGACCGGTTGTCTGTACATCACTCATTTACGCTTTCCTCGCTTTCGTTTGTATTTGGATTATTGTTGTTTGACTGCAGAACGAGATCTTTGAAATCCTCGAAGGATTCTTCGACTGCTTCACGTTCAGCGCGTTTCATACGGATACCGTAAATGATACCCAGCGCCTGAATAGCGATCAGGGGTGTGACGGAGATAAAGGAGATGATTCCGAAGCCGTTTGTCAGAATCGACATTTCACCGCCGTTCGCTTCGGCAACTGCTTTTGCTATGCTGAGGGTGAGAGGAGTCAGAAATGCCGATGTCAGCGCGCCGCCCGTAACTCCGCCCGAGTCAAAGGCAAGTCCGACAAAGAGCTTGGGTGTGAAGATCATCATAACAAGTGAGATGGCATAAAGCGGGACAAGAAAATACAGGATATTGATCTCGGTCAGTATTTTCAGAATGGACAGCAGGGATGCCGCGCCGATTCCGAGAGCCAGTGTAATACGGATCGTCATTTTCTGAATATGACCGTTGGTAAGTTCCTCTATCTGCACGCCAAGCACGGTGACCGCAGGCTCAGATACGGTAATGGCAGCGCCGAGGACAAAGCCAACCAAAAGAAGCAGCCACTTGAACCATTCGGGACGGGTGCCTTCAAAGAAGATCTGTCCTATGTACTGTCCGACAAATCCGAAGCCGAAGTCGATACCGGAGAGGAAAATAAGCAGTCCCACATACACCGGAATGACACCGAACAGCAGTTTTGCAAAGGTCTGCTTCGGCAGCTTCAAGAGAAACAGGAGAAAAGGAACCGAGATCAGAATAATGGGAAGCACCGCCAGAGCAACATCGAAGATATTACCGGAAATGATATCCCAAAGGCTTTTGTCCGTGGACATATCGTAGACATTTTCCGGAGGCAGCGTACCGCCGTTCATTGCCTTCACGATGATACCGTAAACAAGCACCGCAACGATCGGACCGACGGAGGCAATACCGATGATACCGAGGGAGTCGTCATTTGTTTTACTCTTGGAAAACGTGGCGGAAATACCAAGACCGAGTGCAAGGATGAACGGAACGGAAACATCGCCTGTGGTGGCGCCACTGCCGTCAAAAGCAAGTGCGATGAATTCATTAGGCGAGAAGATTACCAACAAAAATACCAGCGCATACAGAACGGCAAAAACCCACTTGATATTGATGTTCTTTACAATACGGACAAGTGCGATCGCAACTCCGATTCCGATGCCTGTACCGGTGATCCAGATAAACAGCGTGCTGCTCACAAGCGGCATGATCGAACTGATCTGTTTCGCAAGTACGGAAAGAGCCGGTTCTGCAACTGTTGCGAGAAGTCCGAAAACAAAGCCGAACGAAAGAACAAAAGCAAGCTTGTTATACTTGGCAAACGAACCGCCCACCATACGTCCGATAGGCAGTATGCTCGTATCAAGACCGATCAGAAAAAGAGCCTGTCCGAACACAACGCAGACATATCCCACAATGATCTTGAGATACTCGGCGAGCGAACTCAGCGGGGATATACATAAACATATAACGATAATTACGGCGAGGGGGAGTGAAGAATAGAATGTCTCCTTCGCCGTTTGAAACAATTTTGATTTCATGTGATCCTCCTTCTGTTCATCAGACAAACAATTTCCGCTTGGACTGTATCCCGTCTTATGATAAATTATACTTTATTATCATGAACAAATCAATCCAATGGCGGAAAAATAATAAAAACCTTCTCAGATTTCTCCAAGAAGGCTTCATTCCAGGGGCACTAAGACTCGAACTCAGGACACGTGGTTTTGGAGACCACTGCTCTACCAACTGAGCTATACCCCTATGTGACGGATATTATTATACCACAGCAAAACAGAAAATGCAATACCTTTTTCAAAAAAACTTTCGATTTTTTCGGGATTTTTCGGTTTTTCAGCAGAATTATCCCCTGATCCGCCAAAGATACCGCATTTTCTGCCCATTTGTGATTTTTATCAGAAGAACACCGCACCGAAGTATGTAACGGTATTCTGTCCGTTGATATACTTCATTCCTGCCGCTTCAGCCAGCTTCGACACGTTCACGCCGTATGCTTCAAGAGATGCAAGCGCGCGGTCGGGGAATCTGCAGGGCTCATCGGTTTTCTTCGCGCACACTTCGCATATCCTGCATCCGCCGGCTCCGAGGTGAAGTGCTTCCGTGATCCGCTCCGATTCAAAGAGAGTGCGTACCTCCTGTACTCTATCGTTGTGCTCGTTTCCGACCTCAGTCATCGTCTCGAAATCGTAGCTGTCCTCGAGCTCACCGACGGTCTGATACACGAGCACTTTTTCATACTTCGCGAGACTTGCGATCAGATCGTCTATCTCACCCACATCGGGCGGACAGCTCCAGCACCTTCCGAAATTTCCGCAAGCGTTGGATGCACACATATCGCGGAATCTCACATCAAACCGAACGTCTTTCACTGATATCACATTCGCCTTGTACGCGCCGAGCGAGAGCACAGCAGACACGAGCTTTTCCGCATCATACATCTTATTTTCCATAAAACTCCTCCGCCGCCGAGAAGAATGCGTCAATATTCACCCACGGAGTCATAGGCGGCATATCGCATCCTGACGAGATCACGAAATTCGGGTAAGCCGAACATTCTTCCATGATCCGCAGAGTTTCCGCTCTGACGTTCTCGGGTGTACCGAGTCTGAGTACCGCCGCCGGATCGACATTGCCCATGACAACCGTATCTTCGGGGAATTTCGCGAGCATCTCACGCATATCGACAGCATTGCCGAAATGGTACGCCGCGGCGCCTGTTGAGATGATCGACTCAGTCATTGCAGGTGTATTTCCGCCGCAGTTATGATAGATCAGAACGAAAGAATCATCCTGCACGGCGTCAACTATCTGTTTTACGTAAGGAGATGAGAACTCTTCCTCAAGCGAGGGTGAGAGAAGTCCCGACACAGGCTCGGCAAGCATGATACCGTTCGCGCCGGCTTCCTTATATGCGCGTGCATAATTGATGAGAAATTCCGTACATTTTCCGAGAACTGTATGAACCATATCGGGCTCATCGTAGCAGTCCATCATAATTTCCGTAACGTCAAGAAGCCGCGCGGCGAGTGAAAACGGTCCGATCATTCCTGCGAGCACGGGACGGTCTGTGATCATCTCCGCAGCCTGGCGCACGGCATCGATATAAAGCCCCGATCTTGCCGAACCGACGGGAGGGATCACGAGAGCATCCGCTTCATCTTCGTCATGCACGAGCCGTCCGACTATTGTGGGAACTTCATCGTCAGAAAAACGAACAGATGCGCCGAAGCATTCCGCCTCGACTGAGAGATCCATCAGGCTGACCGACGCTGCCGTATCGCATCGCTGAGCTGTCATGCTCATTCCGCGTGCCTGCGCCGTGCTGTCCGATATCAGCTCACGAACCGTCATTCCGAGAAGCGAAACCGACGGAAACGAGAGGATCGGCAGCGCCTTTTTCTTATCTGCCCCGATCATATCACCGAGCCAGTTTTTCATATTTCTTTTCATAATAATTCCAAATAATTTATCTGCAAAATCAATACTTTCCGAGATTTGTTTTGATCGGCAGTTTATATCACATTCCGCGGCAGAATTCGAGAGCTGCATCAGCCGCACTTGCCGCATCGGATGTGTACTTGTCAGCACCGATCTGACGGCAGTATTCGTCTGTAACAGGTGCGCCGCCTACCATGATCTTTACCTTATCGCGGATTCCTGCAGCTTCTGCGGCTTTAACAACGTCAGCCATAACGTCCATTGTTGTTGTGAGAAGTGCGGAACAGCAGATTACCTGACAGTTCTGCTCAATTGCTGTATTTACGAAAGTTTCGGGGGATACGTCTGTTCCGAGGTCGATAACTTCAAGACCCTTGCCTTCCATCATCATCTTGACGAGGTTCTTGCCGATATCGTGGAGGTCGCCCTGCACGGTACCGATGCAAACCCTGCCCGCAGCTTCAACACCTACTTCCATGAGATACGGCTTGAGCACCTGTGTACCCATATTCATTGCTCTTGCGGCAACGAGAACTTCGGGAACGTACACTTCGTTCTTCTTGAACTTTTCGCCGATGATGTTCATTCCGTCGAGGAGACCCTTGTTCAGGATTTCCTCAGGGGAAGCGCCTGCGTCGATTGCCTGCTGTACGAGTTCCTTTACGATTTTTGCTTTGCCCTTCTGAAGGTTTTCGGAAATATCTGCGAGTATCTGCATTTTGATTTCTCCTTGTTCTTTTAATTTATTATTTTCTTTTTCGTTTTTTCTGTAAGTATTCGGGGATATCCCCATTCTGCGTCTGAACGCTCTGTAAAATGACGGCACATCTCTGATTCCGCACCGTCCTGCGATCTCCTCAACGGAAAGCTGTGTATCGGCAAGCATACCTGCGGCAGTTTCAAGTCTGATGTTCTGCACATATTCCGAAAACGGCACACCCGTCAGCTTTCTGAACATTCTGCTCAGCGTCGACTGGCTTGTGTACAGGCTCTCGGCGATCGAAGCAAGCGTCATATCGGGATCAGCAAATCTCTCGGATACGGCAGACATCGCGGACGAGACGGTTATCCAGTCCTTCGGTCTGACTCTGAGATCGGCGTCGATCGTTTTGACAGCGCTTCTGACATAACGTCCTACGGTAATGAGAAGGAGCGTCATATCTGCACACAATGCGATCTGCCATTCGCGCTGTTTTTCCCCGATCTCGCATCCGATCCGTCCGAACAGATACATGACCTCGGAAAGCGTATGTGAATTGAGCATCGCGCAGGTGACAATCGGGCTTTCACAGAACACGCCGAAGCAGTATTCCGCGTCGTCACGGTCGGCTCTTTTCGCGTCGAACAGCTCACCGGGATCAAAATTTATAACCGCTACCGAAAGATTCGAGTCAGCAGTGTAGCTGTGCTCGACCCCCGATCCGACTACGAAAATATCTCCCCTGCGGCACGGTATCTCACGGCTCAGCACCGTAAATGTACCGGATCCATCGGTAACAACTCCGATCTCCGGTGTGCCGTGCTTTTCCGATCGGCAGGATTCATTTTCGGCGAGCAATACCGTTTTCACGAGGACTGAATCTTCACGCATATTCCCTCTCCTTTCCGACGAATTTATATTTTACGGCAATCAGATCCGGATTTTCTTTATTTCCTCAGCGTAATACTGAACAAGCTCGAACTTTGAGCCGGGCATGAGTCGGTGATCGGGGCACGGGATGAATCCGCCGAGGGATGCGAGTCTCTTCATGCGTTCGATCTCGGCGTCAACCGCAGCTTTGTCTTTTCTCAGCGCAGTCTTGTCCATTCCGCCGACGCCGAGCATTCCATTGCCGAATTTTTCTCTTGCAGGCCCGAACTGGTCTCCCCAGACTCCGATCTCAATCGGGAACATGGTATTCACGCCGTTCTCGAACCATGTGGGCAGGAGCTTGTCCGTAACACCGTCACAGTCGAGAGAGATTATGTCGATACCGTATTTATGACAGAGATCGTTTCTCTTTTTATAATGCTTCGCACAAAGCTCATCGAAAATCTCCGGCGAGACAAGCGGGCCGTTCTTGAAGCAGATATCTTCCCAGTAGTGGGCAAAATCAAACTTCGCTCCTGTCGCAAGCACGGTCTCGGCGCATTTGTACTGCATATCGGCGTATGCGTCAACGATGTCAGCAAACAGCTCCTCGTCCTCATCGTAGATCAGATAGCTCATGCCGACAACGGATACCATATCTCTGATGTCGCCGAGCACGCTTCCGAGGAACAGTCCGATCGGAAGATCAGGATCGCGGTTTTCGTTGAAGTTTTTAAAGAATTCCAGATTGATTCTGTCGGGTGTGAACTGCATTTTCGGCAGAAACAGCTCTTCGAATGCTGCTCTGTCCTTGAGCAGGTAGTCATCCTCGGACGGAATTGATGTGATACCGGGTTTGATCCTCTCAATAATGCCGTTGCCGTTCAGGATTCGTCTTGATCCGTCGGGAAGCACCTCAAGTTCACGCGATTCAAAGTGCGGTTTGAGACGTACATCTCCGCTGACGGTTCTGAACCAGTTGAAATCCCATCCAATGATCCTATCAAGCTCGCGGTCAGCGTCATTTCCGTCGCCTACACTTTCTGCAAGCGCACGTGAGATCTTCCCCTGATCCGCCCATTCTGCCAGCAGCTCACCCCAATATCCGAAATGCACCGCAGGAAGTCTGTCGACAGACTTGAAGTGCAGAAGATTTACAGCTCTTTCTCTGTTTGTCATTTTGATACCTTTCTTTATAGCAAATTCGTATACATTGTCATTATAGCACACAATCCGCCGCAAATAAATATGAATTTCATTCTTTTTCACGAATCGCGTGAAACAAAACCGACCAATCTGCTTGACATTCGATATGTCCTGTGGTAATATTTATAAAAATGATACATGGGGGACAAAAAATGAACACCGCCATTGATTTCACTCTCGATATACCTGAAGGCAGAGATATAAAAATTCTTCAGCTCACCGACATCCAGACAATCCATCTTGAAGGAGTGCGCGAAACACCGAACGATTCCCGTATCGCTCAGGTCAAGGGTGCGTTTTTCTCCGACGAAAATTCACACAGCGACGAGATCCGCGCATGGCGATATGTACGTGAAGCCGTCTCACTCGCACAGCCTGATCTTATTGTACTCACAGGCGACAATATCTACGGTCAGACTGACGACAGCGGCGAACAATGGCTCGAATTCTGTTCGGTTCTCGACTCGTTCGGCATTCCGTGGGCAGTTGTGTTCGGCAATCACGACAACGAAAGCGGAAAAGGCGTGCGCTGGCAGGTTGAGCAGGTACAGAAAACAACTCACGGAATCATCAGCCGCGGAAACGTCTCGGGTAACTCCAACTACACAATCGGCATCAGACAGGGCGGAAAATACAAGTATGTCCTGTACATGATCGACTCCAACGGATGCCATGTCTACACCAACCCCGGCGAGGGCATGGAAAAGGACAATATTGACATAGATCTGATCTCACAGTCCGACGGCGTCCGCGATGACCAGCTTGAATGGATGCAGTCATCGTATGCTAAGATCGGAAAATCATGCGGATATGACGTGCCTTCGATGATATTCATGCACATTCCGCCGGCTGAAGCAGGATACGCAGTCACCGAGCTCTATCCCGACGCATATACATCGGATTGCTTCATTCCCGACCGCGAATGTGACTTGGGCAGAGCATACGAAAAGGCAGGGGGCTTCTGTGACGGAGGAAAGTTCTGGAACTGCGCCAAAGAGATCGGATGCGTCGGCATTTTTGTGGGACATCAGCACAAAGTCGCATCAAGTATCGTGTATGACGGAATGCGGATCACATACGGCATGAAAACCGGCACATACGACTATTTCGACCGAAATATTCTCGGCTCCGCATTGATCACAGTAAATGAAACCGACAACGGATACAGCGTCAAATATCTGTATTCTCAGCTTGAATACGTTCCCGTACCGTAAAAACATACCGAAAGATCCTCGATAATAACAAACTGGGATCTTTTTTTTGACGGAAATCCAAAAAAATCTTAAAATTTCCACTTGACAAAATACAATCCGCGTGATATAATATTAAAGTCTCAGGACATAAGTGCTGG
>CAZPPN010000027.1:0-11206 GCA_964588425.1 uncultured Ruminococcus sp.
GAGCCCAGAGAGAGCAGGTAGCTTCATCGGAAATGTTGGGTTCCATCTTGCGGAGTTCTTCCTGATCAATGATTCTGAGACCGGGAACACCGTTTGCAATACCCTTGGCGAGAAGTCCTTCGAGAGTCTTTCTGTCATCATCGCCGAAACCGACAACGTGAGAACCGACTTCCTTGAGTTCAACTCCGAGCTGTTCGCAGATCTCTTTCATGAGCATATTGCCGCGGACATTGAGTTTTGCTTTGAGTGTGCCGGGTTTTGCGTCATATCCGGCGTGTACGATGGCGGAGTTTGCACAGGTAGCACCCATAGCAACGTCAGCCTTAGCCTCAACAACCGCAACTTTGCAGTTCTTTGTGGAAAGCAGACGTGCTGTCATTACACCTGTACAGCCCGCACCGATAATCAGTACGTCGTAAAGCATAAAAATTTCCATCCTTATGTAATTTTTGTTTGCCAAATTGTTAAACTGACGGAGAGAAAATACTGACATTGTCGTTATTGTGCAAAATGAGTATATTCCGAATGTCCGCGGAGTGGTATAAATGCCGAATGATTCCGCGAATACCGCAATTTAAATTCAATCAATAATAGTATAACACAAAAAATTATGCAATACAACAAAAAAACGAAAAAAATTATTGGCAATAGTGACAAATTTACACACTCGAAATGTACTGCCTATTGTATTTGAAATAGATATGTGATAAAATATTGTCAGCTGTAAAATGGAATTGGTATCGGCATGAGAAGAAGCGCCGTAAAGTCAAACCCCACCCCCTGCACTCACCTCAAGGTCCCCCTCGGCATACTTCTTCATGACTGTTTAATACAAGCACACCAAAATCTGCATAGCAGGAAATCTACGGAGGTAGCGGTTATCCGCAATCACACAAATGGAAAAAAACGAAAACAATGCAATCAACGCCGAAAACACTCACAAGGCTGCTCAGGCACTTATCGCAGAGGTCGAAAAAGTCGTCATAGGTAAGCATAACGAGATCGTGCTTCTCGTTACCGCTATGCTCTCCGGCGGTCATGTCCTGATCGAGGACGTCCCCGGTACGGGTAAAACAACCCTCGCAGCCGCCCTCGCACGTGCTGCAGGTCTCGATTTCAACAGAGCTCAGTTCACCCCCGACGTTATGTCATCCGATATCACAGGCTTCAATGTCTATAACAGACAGAAGGAAGAGTTCGAATTCCGCGAAGGTCTCGTTATGACAAATATCCTCCTCGCAGACGAAATCAACCGCGCTTCCCCGAAAACTCAGTCAGCTCTCCTCGAAGCAATGGAAGAAGCTAAGGTAACCGTCGACGGTACAACTATGGCTGTTCCCGATCCGTTTATGGTTATCGCTACCCAGAACCCCACAGGCTACGTAGGTACATATCCCCTCCCGGAAGCTCAGCTCGACCGCTTTGCAGTAAGACTGTCAATGGGTTACCCCACCGAAGATGAAGAAGTCAATATCCTCTCCGGCAGACGCGGCGTCAATCCCCTTGAAAAGGTCGAAGCAGTCACCGATACGGCTATGATCAGAAATATCCGCGCTTCCGTTCAGCAGGTTGCGTTTGAGGAGGAAATCTGCCGCTATATCGTAAGACTCATCCAGGCAACAAGAAAATCCACCAAACTCTCCCTCGGCGCGTCTCCCCGTGCGTCCCTTATCCTTATGAGACTCTCCCAGGCGTATGCGTTCCTCAGAGGCCGTGACTACGTTCTTCCCGAAGATATTGCGTTCATCTTCGCACCCGGCCTTGCTCACCGCGTTGTTCTCAGCCAGGAAGCAAGACTCAACAGAGAAACAATACCGGAAATTCTCGCCGAAATTCTCCGCAGCGTCGAAGCTCCCTATAAGACCAAAAGATAAGCACGCTGTATTGTAAAAGAAAGATTAATATGGAATATTACAATAAAAGACCGCCCGTAAAATTTCATAAAGCGGCTGTCTTGTATGCCGCGCTGCTGATTTTCGGGCTTGTGTTCACTCAGGCTCTCAGAGCACGTGCGTCCGCTCTGCTGTTCTGGTTTCTTGTGCTTCTTCCCGTTATCTCAGTCATCTATGTTTTTGTCGGAAAAGCGCTGATCAGAATCTACGTCGACCTCAATAACACCAAGGTCGAAAAGCTCGAGCCGGTCGATTATGAACTGAGAATTATCAATTCGTCCCCGTTGGCGTATCCGTTCATCGAAGCGGTAGTGTCCGTGCCCGAAGAGGATGGTGTGCGCTGTACCGAGCAGTCGCTCAATTTCAGCCTCAATCCGCTCGGAACGTATATCGTAAATCATACAACTACATTCAAATACCGCGGTAATTACGAGATCGGCGTAAGATGCCTGTATATCTCCGACTTCCTCGGACTCTTCTCGATCAGACTTGACGTTGATATCTATAATAATGTCATCGTCTTCCCGAGAAAGCTCGGCATGGAGATGAAAACACGTACATCAGCGACCGATATCCCCAACGATTCCGCGAGCGTTGTGTTCTCCACTGAAAAGGCGGAGATCAGCAATATCAGAGAATATATCCCCGGTGACACGCTCAAAAGTATCCACTGGAAGCTCTCTTCAAAAACTCCGGGAAACCTCATGGTAAAGGAATTCAACACGAATACATCGCGCCAGATCTATATGCTGTGCGATTTCTCGAGAGCGATCCCCCCGGAAGTGTTCGAAGATGAAGAAGCACGCGCGGCTCTCGAAAAGGCTAAGCTGGAAGAGAAGCGTAAAACCAAGGTAAAGCGCGTGAAGCTCAAGGCGGAAAAGCCCGATAAAGCATCCGTCAGAGCCGAAAAAGCCGGCAGAAAAGCCGCAAGACGCGCGAGAGCAGGCATGGATTCGTCAAGGATCGAGACAGCAGGCATGATCGACTCGCTGATCGAAAATGCCGCTGAAGCAAAAGCTCCGTCGAAGTTTGAAAAAAAGAGTCTCTTCAAAAAGAAAGATAAGCCGGCAAAGCAGGACATGAACTCCGTACCGGAGCTGACCGAAGAAGAAATCGCAGCTAAAGCTATGGCTGACGCAAAGCGAAAGAACGATCTCGAAACAAAGGCGGCTCTCTCAATCGGCGGCATCATAAAGAAAAAATATGCCCCCGATATGGACGAGTTCTGTGCGGACGGCGTGGTTGAGCTTGCGATCGGCGCTGTTCTGAATGAGCTGAGACAGGGAAACACGGTCACTCTTATCTGGACCGACAGACGGCAGGATCACGGCATCGCGGCGGTTGAGCTGACCTGCGCCGAGGATTTTGAAGCGATCTATCCCGTGTTCGCCACCACTCCCTCATGCTCCGAAAAGGACGGCATCACAAAGCTGCTTCCGCTTATCACGGAGTCGCTGAACGTGACGATCAGAATCTGCACATCCAATATCGACCCGCTTGCGCTGAATAAATACAGCTCGATCCCGTCACTTTACGGCGGTGCGGGAACGGGATGTGTTGCGGAAGTGCTCCTCTTCAATCCCGAAGAGAGATACGAGGATGTCCGCATCAGACGCGAATATATCGAAATGTGCCGCATCAGACTCGCGCAGGACGGTGTTGATCTGACTGAGCTGAGAACAGTAAAGGATGCGGTCGGCAATTATGTGCTCCGCAAAGCAGGCGTGAACTGATATATCGGAAACAATACTCTGAATCAAAGGACTCCATATCCTATGAAATTTATAAGAAATAAAGAAACAAAAGGCAGAAAAAAGAAAGGCGAATCTCTGCAGCAGAAGATCGACGCCGCTCAGATCAAAAAGGCAAAGATGCGCGCCGAAGCTACTCTTGAGCCTGTGACGATATCTCCTGCCGCGAATATGACAAAATCATATACGATGGCCGGAATCATTCTTCGTTCCCTTGTGCTCTTTCTCGGAGTGTTCGGACTGAATCTGTTCTTTTTCGACGCGGTACGGCTTGTCATTCCGTCGGGATCCGATCCGGTAAACATCACGGTGTCAGTCGTGTTCGTGCTGCTCGTCAGCCTTGCTGTCACCGCTGCGTGCATGATACTCTCTCTGCACAGGATCGCCCGGCTGTTTACTCCGGCTGCGGTGATCGGCGGACTCCTGATGTGGGTATTCGCGTCCCAGTCCAATCCGATCGGATTTCTGATCCAGTCGGGCGTGCGCTTCTTCAATCTCCTCTGTGAGAACATGAGAAGTGCCGGGTACACGACTTACCTTAAATACATAAAGGAAATGACATTTACCTGTGACGAGACCGAGCTTGTGAAGTTCGCGGCGGCGTGTATGATCGCACTCTCCGGACTTGTGCTCGGTATGTCGATCGCAAAGCAGGTCAAGGCGTTCCCCGTAACACTCGTCTGCGTGATCTATATGGTGCCCGTGTTCATGTTCAACATCACGAGAACCAATACAGGCATCGCGGTGACACTTGTATTTCTCTGCAGTGCAATCGCCCTCTATTTGTTCGACTGTCTCTACGGCGGTGTGTTCGAGCGAAGAAAAGCTGAAAAAGCCGCGAAAAAACAGGCAAAGCGTGACAAAAAGCAGGCTAAAAAGGATGCGAAAAACGCAAAACGCGATCTGAAAAATGCATCTCTCCTCGCATATAACAGTGCACTCGCAGCCGGACAGCCGAAAAGCGCCGCAAAAAAAGCACGCAAAGCAGTCTATGCGAAGGATAAAAAGGATCGCGAAGACAGAATCAAGGCGGAAAAACTTCGCCTGAAAGCCGAAAAGAAAGCCCGTAAGGAAGCAAAAGCCGCACGCCGCGAAGAGAAAAAAGCTCTCCGTCTGAAAAAGAAGGAAGAAAAGCTCAAGCTCCGCGCAAGAATCAATGCCGCAAAGAAGTCGAAGAATCAGACTGAGCTTGATGCGATCGCGGAAATGAAGAAAGAAAACCGTCTTGCCTCGAAATCAAAGAAAAAGGACGGCATGAAAGGCGAGATCGAGGCGTTCAAGGTCAGAGCTGCGGCTGGATTTGCAGGCGGAATGGCGGCAGTTATCGCTGTTCTCGCGCTCTGGATCCCGCTTCTCGTGGTTCAGAAGAACTTCCCGATCATTGATATCATCAACAATAAGATGCAGCTCGCCCGTACTTACGTCACTGCGTATCTCATGGGCGACGACATAGACCTCAACTCACTCTCGATGTACGGCGGCGTGGATGAGCTTAACCCGAGAACGGTCAACTTCAATACGCCTCAGTACACGGGACAGATCCTCTTTCGCGTGGACGCAGGATATATGGCTCCCGTCTACCTAAGAAGCTGGATCGGAACGCAGTACGATATCGAAACCGATACATGGTCGTCGGCTGATGCTGAAACCGTACTCGCTTACCGTGAGAAGTTCGGCTCATCCTATACACCCGATACGATAACGTACAACTTCAACAAATACGTCTATCCCAATGCACTCGACGTCCAGAAGGTCAACCAGTATCGCAGTCTTGACGAGTTCGGTTTCAGAGTGTTCCAGGTTCACGTCCAGCGTGTTTCCGGTACAAGCCGTATCCTGTTCGTTCCGTCGATCATGAATACCGGACTCGGACTCATGGATTACAACTCGCTTGAGCCGTCGGCAATGAAGTATTCCGCGTATTTCGACGGTATCTATTCCTCGCGCTTCTTTGAGGAAGGATCGAAGTATTCCGTGTCATCCTACAACCCCGTCATGAAGATTGAGAGTGTGGGAGACAACTACGAAGGCTCGATCAGATACTACAACCTCGCGAAGGATTATATCGACACAATCGATACGATCGAAGCTGAAATCGAGGGTGAAATCCTGTTCCGCGAGGACAAGGAGTATACTTACGAGACAGCTCTCGGCCCGATCACTATGACAGGTTCGGATCTGACATTCCTCATGACGAGATTCGAAGAAGAGATTGCGCAGTTCGGCTACAAATACGAGGTTCAGTCGCTTGTCGAGATGTATCTCGCGATGACAGACGCCGAAAGACGCCAGTTCAAAAACTCATTCGACGCCGAGCTGAAATACCGCGACTACACCGAGGAATACTACACCGAATCGTTCGGAAGCGAAAAGATTGCGTCTCTTGCTGAGGAAATCCTCGATGAAGCGGGAATTGTGATGGGTGAAAAACAGCTCATCGACAAGACGCAGTTCGAGAATATGAACGAAAAGCGCTACGAACGTCTTTCCGCTGTGGAAAAATACGGAAACTATTATGAATCGTGGTTCACCGATGCCGAAACAGGCGATACTCTCCCGAGACACGACGCTGTAATGGCGGTCATTGACTATCTCAGAGATAATTACAAATACACACTCGATCCCGAATGTCCGCAGGTCGAGCTTGTCGATGAGGACGGAAAAGCTGTTCTTGACGAAGAGGGCAATCCCGTAACAGTCGACTATATCGAAGCGGACAGCAATCTTGAAGCATTCCTGTTTGATATCAAGGAAGGCTACTGCATCCACTTTGCATCGTCTGCGGCTGCTATTCTCCGTGAAATGGGATTCGCAGTCAGATACGCCGAGGGATATATCGCAAACGGCTATTACCGTACATACGATAAAGATGCCGCCGCGACTTACCGCTCGACTGTACGTGACTATGACGCGCACGCATGGATCGAAGTCTATTACCCGTCCCTCGGATGGATCATGTACGAATGTACTCCATCTTTCGCAGAAGAAATCTACGACAGCGCTGCGGCATCATCCAGCTCCGTCAGCATCAATGCGGATAAAGTCACTGTGAAGGACGAAGACCGCACATATGAAGATGAAGAGGAAATCATCGACGAAGAGGAAGAAATCGACTATACACCGATCATCATCGCTGTGTGCGTCATTGTCGGAATCGCGTTCATCCTCAGCGTGACGTGGTCAATACTCAAATCCCGCGCCGCAAAAGCTAACCTCAGACGTGCCGAACTGATCGGAGAAGCGAAAAATGAGGTTAAATTCAAGGCAGGCGAGATTGATGTTCACAGTACCGCAAGAGCGATCAACGACGCCGTGTTCGATATCTTCACAGCTCTCGGATGTCCTCCCGAAACAGGGGAACTGCCGACCGAATACGCAAAACGTATAGACAGGGACTACGAGAATATTTCCAAACATAAAACATCCGATGTCATGAAAATCATCGAAAAAGAAGAATTCGGCGGAACACTTAAATTCCGTGAGCTTACTACCATCGCCGAATACCTCGAAGAGATCCAGAGCTCGATCTACTCCGGACTTTCAGCAGGCGAAAAGCTTCGCATGAGATATTTCATGAATGTAGTATAAAGCGGTACTCTCATATGAAAGTTTTGGTCGAGCTTTTTCAAAAGCTTGCAGTGCTTCTTTTTTCCTCGCTAAAGGAGAAAAGAAGTGCTTGATTCCCCCAAAGAACCTGAGTACCGCAAATTACATCCAACACCACACGAAAGGCAGAATATGACCGATTTAGTATCACAAAACCCATCGCAGATCTCCCCGTCAAATCTCGCTTACCTCGGAGACTGCGTTTACGAACTCTGCGTGCGCGAATATCTCGTGAGAAAAAACGTGCAGAGACCCTCGGTTGAGTCGCTGAAATATGTCACGGCTCATGTCCAGAGCTGCGTTCTCGAAAAAATACTTCCGCTTCTCGATGACGAGGAAACCACAGCCTATAAGAGAGGCAGAAATCTCGGACACGGCAATGTTCCCAAGTCGAGTACAACAGGGGAGTACAGACGCGCTACCGGGCTTGAGGCTCTGTTCGGGTACCTCTACCTCTCCGGCAGACAGGACAGGATCAACACCCTGTTTGAGGCGGCGTTCGCAGAGGACAGTGCACTGACATCTAAGGATATCGCAGATGCCGAAACTGTTCCCGAGGATAACTCCGAAGAATAAATAATCACAGCTCCGACAACGGATTCACAGTGAGTCCTGCCGGGGCTGTTGTTTTTTGCCAGTGCATAAGACATTTTTATCAATCGGCAGTTGGATTATTACCAATCAAAATGACGCAATATAAAATAATATCTTTACATTTGTGACAATATATGGTATACTTTGAATATACAGTTGTGCACTGTGTGCATTATTTTTGAAATGCGGAGGATTGTTATGTTTAATAATACCAAACGACTGTTTTCGCTTATCCTTGCATCCGTTTTGCTTGTGTCAGGCGTGTCCTGTTCCTCAAATAACAGTGGAGATGATGGAACCGCTGATGTTTCCTCCAATCAGCAGGGAACGGAATCCGCAGCGGAAACAAAGCCTCAGTACCTCGATGATGTTCCCGAAAGCGTGAAATTCGACGGCGAGGATATCCGCTTCATCTGCAGCAACGGCGAGAGAATGTTTATCGACCCCGATGAGGATGATATTGCCGATCCCGTGAACGAAGCCGTGTGGAGACGCAATAACCTTGTAGCTGAGAGAATCAATGTGAATATCACAGATCCGATCCAAACGGCTGTTGATAATTCATTAATCAGAGAAGTCAAGATTTCCGTTACATCAGGATCTGACGACTATGATATTCCGATCGGTCATGCAAGATTCAGTATTGCCCTTCTTCTTGAAAATGTGCTCTACCGTCTCGATGACCTCAATTACATTGACCTTGAAAAGGATTATTGGTCTGAAGGTGTTATAGAAAATATGGCGCTTCGCGGAGATCATTTCTGGATCGTCGGAGATTTGTCGCTCCACCATTACGAAACCACATATATTATGATGGCGAACGCGGAACTGTGGGGCAACAACCACCCTGACAAGAATCTCTATCAGATTGTCCGTGACGGTAAATGGACAGTTGATGCGCTCAGATCTTACATAGCCGAAACATATAAAGACCTCAACGGAAACGGAGAGGCAGATAAGGAAGATATGTATGGCTATGCTACCAATGAAAGACATATCCTCACAGGATTTTTCTTCGCACAGGATGTAAAATATACCGCATTCGATGATGAAGATACTCCAAGCGTCGCACTCAACAGCGAACATACAATAAATGTCTTTGAAAAAACAAGAGAATTGCTTTATGACGATAACAATGTCTATAACGAAGGTAATTCAAAGAGCGATTATTTCAACGATCTCTATATCAATAACCGTGCTATGTTTACAACAGCGCAGTTCTCGACCCTTGCCGAAGATAAAGTCAGAGCAATGGAAGAGGATTTCTATGTCATTCCCATGCCGAAGTATGATGAAGAACAGGAGCATTACCGCACAAGCCAGCAGGACGGCACATCCATTTTCGGCGTGCTCAACACTGTGCCTGATGATAAGATCGACGCGGTTGCGGCTTCTCTTGAAGTTATGGCATCCCTCGGCTCACAGTATGTTATCCCCGTTTACTACGATGACGTTCTGAAGAACAAATACTCGCGCGACCCTGAGACAGCTGAGATGATCGACCTCATCAGAAATTCACTCGAAACCGACTTCGCACTCAAGTGGAGCGATTCAATCAGTACATCGTCACTTTTCAGCTTCCTCTCGGCTAACATCAGAAAGGATAACATATCCGCCCTGCTTGCAAGAAGCGATCCTGTCTGGAAAAAGTATATGGAAAAGCTCGTTGGAAAGCTCGAGGATGTTGCGGCGCAGTTTGATTAATATTGATGAATAATTTTTATGTTAAACCTTGCGGTTTTTGTGAAAATGTGTTATAATATGTATAACCAATATTTCATAGGAGAAATGATTATGAAACGTGTACTCGCATTGATACTTGCATCCATCATGGCAGCGTCTTGTCTGGCGTGCTCAACTCCCAAGGACGATGAAAACAAGCCGTCCGGAGAGACAACGCCCACATCCGATTCCGCATCCGGTACAGCGGAAGAAACAATACCGCTTTATCTGGACGATGTTCCGGATACCGTCCGCTTTGACGGCGAGGATATCCGCTTTATCCAGAGCAGCAGTGATATTGTTTACATTGATGTTGAAGAAGACAATATGGCTGACGCCGTAGTCGAAGCCGTATGGAAGAGAAACAATCTCGTTTCCGAGAGAATCAATGTAAATATCACAGATCCGAAGAGAACTGCCGCAAACAATACGCTTATCAGTGAAGTTCTTGTATCCGTTACAGCAGGTTCGGATGAGTACGATGTACCTGTCGGTCACGCAAGATTCAGTATCGCGCTTCTGCTTGAAAACGTGCTTTACAGAGTGGATGATCTTCAATATATCGACCTCGAAAAAGATTACTGGGCATCCGATGTAAATGACAATATGGCACTCTACGGAGATCATTTCTGGGTTGTAGGTGATCTTTCACTTCAGAATTATCAGAGTACATTTGCAATTATCGCAAACTCTACGATCTGGAACGATTTCTATACCGGAGAAGATCTGTATCAGACCGTAAGAGACGGCAAATGGACGCTTGATTTCCTCATGGATCATGCATCCGGCGCATACAGAGACCTCAACGGTAACGGTAAAGCGGATCTTGATGACCAGTTCGGTTACGCTTCCAACGAAAGATCACCTATGTTCGGTATGGTTGCAGCAGCAGGCGTAAACTACTCCGACTATGACTCCGAGGGTCTTCCGTACATCACAATCAACAACGAACATACGGTAGCTGTTCACGAAAAGCTGCATAAGCTCATGTATGACACACCCGGTGTTTACAACGAAGGCGGAGTCAACAGCAGCTACTTTGAAGACCTTTATATTCCCGGCAGAGCACTGTTCGCAACCGCACAGTTCGGTACGCTCGAAGACGATCAGGTACGAGCAATGGAAGACGACTTTATGTTTATTCCCATGCCGAAATATGATGAAGCACAGGAAAACTACATCTCACATACACAGGACGGCGCGGCTATCTACGGTATTCTCAACACTGTCGGTGACGAAAAGGCTGATATAACAGCTTGCGCACTTGAACTTATGTCTTCCATCGGTTCGCAGTACGTTATTCCCGTTTACTACGATGACGTTTTGAAGAATAAGTACTCCCGTGACCCGGAAACAGCAGAAATGATTGACCTTATCAGAAGCTCATTCACGACAGAATTTGCTCTCAAGTGGACAGACTCCATGCCTATGGCTTCTATCCTCTCTTTCATCGCAGATAATGTTCGTAAGGACAGCATTGCTTCTTCGCTTGAAAAATCAGCAAGATTCTGGGAAAGAGACCTCGAAACACTTGTCGAACGTCTTGTGGAAATCGCGGATCAGTATAACTGATGACCGATCAAACAAAAAATACGGAAAACAGTCTGAAATACGGCTGTTTTTCTTTTTAATGCCGTCTTT
>CAZPPN010000028.1:0-11123 GCA_964588425.1 uncultured Ruminococcus sp.
CCTTGCCGAGACGCCGCATAAGCCATTTTCAAATGGCGTTGCGGACAGCGGGAACAAAAATTTTTGAAAAATTTTTCGTTCCTACCTTGCAAAAGCTGTTTCCACGATGGGTTAGGTGAAAACCTAAACAAAGTGAGGAACTGCTTATGAAGAAAGAAACCCCGAAAAGAAAATTCACCGGAGAGGAAATTGCAAAAATGAAAGAGGTTGATATTCGCACCGTAGATCGGAAAAGGCTGGTTGACATCAAGGATGTAAAGATCAACACAGATCTTCCCGACACGGAACGTATGATGGATTTTGTACAGCAGATCGGTAATCCGTACTGCTATCTCTGCAACGGCATGGTGGTAAAAACACGATTTGTTGGAAAGCAGAGCTTGGATGATTGCATCAAAGCAACCATGTTCGCAGAAAACGATAATTGAATCTTTTTTGTGAACAGAGGAATTTTTTGTAAAAACCTATGGCATAAATCGAGAATATGTGTTATAATATCGGTGGGTCAAAATAATATCAAGTTGCATCACGCATCTTGTGCAATTCAAGAAGCCATTGATTTCTTGGTTTACTATGCCATAGGGCAGTAAATTGGGAGGTCAATGGCTTAATGTTTTTTATAAGCAAAACGAAGTAAAGGCGGCAAGCTACAGCCGTCTGTCCCGTGAAGATGGGGACAAAATGGAAAGCGACAGCATCCGCAACCAAAAGGATTTGATTACAGATTATGCCGCACAAAGAGGTATCCGCATCGTGTCCGAGTACACGGATGACGGATACAGTGGAACGAATTTTGATCGTCCGAATTTTCAGCGGATGATGGAAGATGTAAAAAAGAAGAAAATCAACTGCATCATCGTTAAGGACTTATCCCGACTTGGACGAAACTACATTGAAACCGGAAGATACCTTGAAAAGATTTTTCCGTTTCTCGGTGTTCGCTTCATAGCGATCAATGACCATTATGACAGCGCAGACGAATCCGGAGATGCAGATCAGATTGTCATTCCGTTCAAGAACTTGATTAACGATGCCTACTGCAGAGACATTTCTATCAAAATCCGCAGTCAGCTTGATGTAAAAAGAAAGAACGGAAAGTTTATCGGCAGATTTGCCGCCTACGGGTATCTGAAAGACCCGAATGACAAAAACCACCTTATCATTGATGAAGCAGCCGCAGAAATTGTGAGAACGATTTTCGGACTGAAGCTCAACGGGTTTTCCGCACAGAGGATCAGCGAAAGATTGGAAGAAATGCAGGTTGCGCCACCTCTTGAATACAAGAGAATGTGCGGACTGAATTTCAACAGCGGTTTCCGTTCCGGCAGAAAACCGAAATGGTCGATTGTCACGGTCAACCGCATTTTAAGAAACGAGCTTTACATCGGAACGATGGTACAGGGTAAAAATCGCAAAATCAATTACAAGGTCAAGCAGTCCAGACCCGTTGATGAAGCAAGCTGGATTCGGGTGCAAGAGACACACGAAGCAATTATACCAAAGCCGATTTTTGAGATCGTTCAGAGATTGACCGAGCTTGACACCCGAACCGCCCCTGCTTCGGACAGCGTTTATACCTTGTCGGGATTTCTTCGTTGCGGTGATTGCGGTCAGAATATGATTCGCCGCACGGTTGTCAAAAAGGACAAACCCTACAATTACTATTATTGCTCTACATACAAGCGTGGGGACGGATGCACCTCGCACAACATCAGCGAAGCCAAGCTCATGACAAATGTACTTGCGGTAGTTCAGCATCAGATCAGATTGCTTGTGGAAGCCGACAGGATTTTGTCTGCGATAGATGAACTGCCGACACAGAACCTCGGAGTGAAAAGTGTGGATACGCAGATTGCGGCACTTGAAGCAGAGATTGAGCGATACAAGGATTTGAAATCAAAAGTATATAAGGACATGACGGACGGCATTGTAAGCCGTGATGAGTTTAAGGACATCAACACCAGATTTACCGATAAGATCAATTCCGCAAAGACAGCGCAGGAGGAACTGATTGCAAAACGGGAAAAGCTCTTATCCCGTGAAAATAACAGCCGTCCCTGGATGGAAGCCTTCAGAGAATATCGGAACGTCAGCGAACTGGATCGCAAATTGATTGCTTCCTTGATTGCAAGTATTGTGGTGTATGATACCGATACGGTAGAAATCCATTTTCACTATGAGGACGAAATTCAAGAAATGCTGGAAATGGCATCTTCTCTCTTTGAAGAATTTGCAGAAAGAGAGGTGGCGGTAGTATGAGATGTGCGAGTTATGCGAGATACGTTTCCTGCGTACCCGAAAAGAATATTCCGTCCGATATTATCCGTCAGCAGAATGACAGAATCCAAAAGTATATCAAACAGAATGGATGGGAGCTTGTACAGAAGTACGCAGACCGAAAACAAGATACCGAAGCCGATGATGCTTTCCGCACGATGCAGAACGATGGGGTCAGCCGTAAATTTGATATGGTTGTGGTCGATTCGCTTTTGCGTTGCGGTTCCAATGTTTCTTATGCAGAAGATGTTTTGTTAAAGAGCTTCTTTCCTGCAGGTATTCATTTTGCCGTAGTTGAGGACAATGTGTGCAGTCTGACTTTGACCTATGAGGAAGCTGCGGCATATTTCAAGAAAAAGCGAAATGCTTATATCGGTGGTGTGCTGTACAGCAGAACCAGAGCAGAACAGGCGCAGGGGTATCTTTCCGTACATGACGAAAAGTATGGGTATCTGCTGAACGAGGAACGGAAAGGTTTTATCATTGATGAGGAAGTTGTACCGATTATTCGTAAGATCTTCCACATGGTTGCCGATGAAAAGAAACTTTTCAGAGAGGTAGCCGATTACCTTAACGAGAATAAAATTGATTCTCCGATGATGCACCTTGTCCGTGTCAGCCAAAAGAAACGTGGTGAGGTTAAATCTCATTGGTCACCCGGTTCGGTAAAGCGTGTCATTGATAACACGACATATATCGGGTATTGGTACAAGATCATGGATGGCGAGAGAACCAAAATCGAAACGCCGCCTATTATCGAAAAAGAACTGTTTGACCGTGCCGCCGAAGTTGTTGAGAGCAGAAGCACCGTGCAGAAAAACCATCCGCCTGTGATGAAATCTGACAATGCGTTTGTCAAGCAGATATTCGATAAGGCAACGGGAGCAACCGTAGTGTGCAGATTGCACCGTACAGAGAAACCTTATCAAACATTCGGCTTGGACTTCTGGCAAAGAAAAACGATCCGATATGATTATGTCATGGAGCAGGCGGTTGAGTATCTTCGCTTGGAACAGCGAAAGATCGAGTTTGCAAAAGAATGGGTTGCATCGGATATGGGACGGTTTGAAAAGCAGAGACGAAAAGCGATATTTGCAGAACAGGCAAGAGATTTTTTTGAGGAAATGGCAGAGCTTGAAAAAGTACATCTGCATTATTATTGCATGAGCGAAGCGGGAGATATAACCGAGGAAGAATACAGACAGCATCGGGAACAGATCAATGTCGAGCTTGCCGAAAAAGAAGCGGCATTCAAAAGTCTTATGGTGCAGGTGGACGAGCTGGAGTTGGCGTTCAGTAATCGTAATCCCTGGATGGTGTTCTATGGGAACATTAAAATCCCCGATAAGCTGACCAAAGAGGAAATCAGAAAGTGGATTGATAAGGTTCTGATTGAGAATCTGGAGACTGTGGAAGTGGTTCTGCCAACCAAGCATACACGATGGCGGGATATGCTTCCCATACAAGAAACGGAGGTGTAGTGATGGCACGAAAAAGCAGACGAGCGCAGAACGATACTGTGGTGAGTACGGCTGTTATAGCCAATATACAAACAAAGAAGAAAGAAAATCTACTTAGAACTGCGGCATACGGCAGATTGTCGGTTGAGAATGAAACGGACGAATCCCTGCAAACGCAGATGTCCATGCTGTATCAGTTTATTGACGAACATGAGGACTTACAGTTTGAGGACAGCTATTCTGATAACGGCTATTCGGGAACCAATTTTGACAGACCGGAGTTTGTCCGTTTGATGGATGATGTGCGAAGCGGCAAAATCGAGTGTATTGTAGTCAAGGACTTATCCCGTTTCGGGCGTGACTATCTGGAAACCGGCTATTACATTGAAACCCTGTTTCCGCATCTGAATGTGCGCTTCATCGCCGTGACAGACGATTTTGACAGCATCCGAGAAGAAGATCGGAGCAGTCTTGCCGTGCCGATCAAGAACATGGTAAATGCCATGTACGCAAAGGATATATCCAAGAAAATCTGTGCTTCCAGAGAGGTTATAAAGAACAAAGAAGATTCCATGCCTATGGGTACAGCACCTTTTGGATATGACCATTCCGAGGATAAAAAGAGGTTTGTGCTTGACGAAGAAAACGCACCGACTGTCAGAGCGATCTTCGCATGGTCGAGACTTGGCGTGTCTGTAAAGGAAATCGGCAAACGCTTGGATTTGATCGGTGTTATGACACCGGGACAAAGTAGAAATCAGAAAGTAGGCAAAGAGGTGAAGCCTGCAGAGTGGCGAGCCGATACAGTTTATAAAATTCTCTCACATCCCGGATATGTGGGTGATGTCTGTGTAGGCAGAATCAAGCAAGCTCTTTATAAGGCTGAAAAATGTCACCGAACCTCTCCCGATGAATGGACGGTACATCAAAACGTGCATGAACCGCTTGTTACCAGAGAGGACAGGGAGCAAATTATTCAAGCCATGAAAGCGAACAACATGAAAAAATACAGCGAAACGGATTACCACAAGGAACAGAGAGAAAAGATACAAGATCAGTTTTCGGGTATGATTTATTGTGCCGAGTGTGGTCGCAATATGTACTATGTTCGCTATCTGCACGACTACAAAACTTTGAAAAAGACTGGTGGGCAATATCTTTGTCCGCAAAACGGCGGCAAGGCTGCCTGCGGTGGTCGAGTGGTTCATGAGGATTTCTTGAAAATCTTCATCATGGATCAAATCCATCTGCTGATTAAGGGAATGTGTGACCGAAAGAAAATGCTGGATATGGTAAACATATCTCAGGGCGGTAAAAATGCTTTGCTTTCCGCACAGAAGAAAATGCTTGCCTTGCAAGTCAAGATTTCCGAAACAGAGGAACGTCAGCACAAACTGTATGAGGATTACGCAGACGGAATCCTGGACGCAGAGGATTATCAGAATATCAAGGAGCAGTATGTCGCAGATGCACAGCGGATGCAGGACGAACTTGCAGGACTGGAGGTAAAGCGGAAAATACTTGAAAAGACGATTGACGATTACTCCAAGATTGTTAAGCATCTGGAACAGTATCTTGATAATCGTGAGTTCAATCCGGAGCTTGTTCATGAGCTTGTCGAGCGAGTATCAATCAGTAACACAGATGGATATGAGATTACGTTCAAGTGTGAGGATGTGTACAAGCGAGTAATAGAAATGATGGAAGGGGGCGAATGTGAATGAGTGCAGGTTTGGCTTTTTATCACCGTTTGTCGATGGCAGACGGTGATCTCGGAAAAGACAACAAGGACGAAAGCAACAGTATTGAGAACCAACGTGAGCTGCTGCAGAGCTTTGTGGAGTCCAAAGAGGAATTTACAGATGAAGTCTTTGAGTACATAGACGATGGATTTACAGGGACTAACTTCAACCGTCCTGCATTTCGGCGTATGATCGAAGATGCGAAAAAAGGACGGATACATACCATCCTTGTTAAAGACCTCTCACGTCTCGGCAGAGATTATATCGGAGTGGGCGATTATCTGGAACAGATATTTCCGGTTCTCGGAGTGCGTTTTATCGCAGTCAATTCCAACTATGACAGCAACCGATATATCGGTAAAACGATGGGTCTGGATATGGCGGTCAGCAACCTTGTCAATTCCTTGTACAGCCGTGATATATCCAAGAAAGTAAAGTCCGGATTTCGAGCAAGATGGAAGCAAGGCATCAGCACATCTGCCAGACCGCCGTATGGGTATATCAAAGACAAAACCGTAAAAGGCGGTTGGCGCATTGACCCCGAAGCGGCGAAGATTGTTAAGCTGATCTTTGAAAAAGCGAGCGACGGATGGAGTACGGGACGAATCGCAGGGTATCTGAATGAGCAAGGATTTGATACACCGAGCATACACCGTGAAAAGCAGAATGAATTTTGCGGTAAACGGAAAGTGGCTGACTCTGAATGTCTGTGGGATATTGGAAAAATACGAACCATTCTCCGCAGATATGAATACACCGGTGCGTTTGTCCACAGCCATCGTGTGTGTTTGCAGGTGGGATCACATATCACCAGAGCCGTTCCCAAACATCGGCAGATTATCATTGAGGACGGACACGATGCAATCATCAGCCGTGAACTGTACGAGAGCGCACAGACAAGCATACAGCCGATGCGAAAGCCGGGGTTCAAAACAGGAAACGATTATCCCTTACGTGGAAAAATCAGGTGCGGTGTGTGCCGTCTTGCCATTACCCGTATAGAGCTTGCGTATGATGCGGTATATTACTGCTCACACAAAACGAAAAGCGGCAGAAAATCAAATTGCTGTGATAAGTATATATCTGCCCGTGAGATTGATTCGGCGGTTCTGCGGTGTCTGAAAACACAATTAAAGGTACTGCGTGAATTAGGGGTTCAGATGGAAGAAGCAAAAGGGACTGCCATGCAGGATGTGACAGCCGATATAAGGCGTATGGAGCGTGATATAGAAACCTATAAGGCAGAGCGCATCCGACAGTATGAAGCGTATGCAGAGGACGTAATAAGCCGTGAGACGTACTTGACGAAGAAAGAGGAATTGACAGAAAAGATTGATTCCTTGCAAGCTGCTCTTGACCGTCTCCGTTCTCTGATTGAGGAAGATAACACCATGACAGACAAGTTTGCCAAAATTAAAGAACAGGCAGATCAAAGTATGATGTTTGACACCTTGACAAAGGAAATGTCCGATGCCTTTATTGAGACGGTCTATGTGTACGATGAAAAGAAAATCGAGGTCGAATTTAAGTTTGATGATTTGCTGCAGGAAGCGGCAAAGAAATGGGCGTAACGGAGGTAAATAGAGTATGAAATTATTGAAGCACAGCATCCTTCCCATCATAACGATCTTGCTGATCGCAGTCTTGGGACAGTACATTTACATAGTGGACGGACAGATTGACTGGTTCCGACTGTGCATGGTATTCGGTGTGCCGTTTGGTATTCCGTATATGCTCTTTGTTATTCCCATCGGCGGGAGCATTTCAAGGGGCGTGGGTATCCTCGCACTCAATGCCATTGTAGGTGCATTATTCGGCTTTGTAATTGCCGTGTTCGCCTTTGTGAAAGCGGTGGTATATCTGATATGGTATCTCACAAGCTTACTTGCACGGACTGTCAAGAGAAGCTGAAAACTGAATAACGGAATCCCCCAATCGGATATTCTCGGTGATACGAGAGTAAACGGTTGGGGGATTTTTCTTTGTGTGAGGTATGAGAGGGAGTCCGGATTTTGTCATTCGACTGTTGCAAAATTGTTTACAAATTTTTGTTGTCTCTATCTTGACAACAGGAGGCGATATGGCGATTGTGGGACCGAGACCGCTCTTAGTGAAATATTTGTCCCTGTATAATGATGAGCAGAAACATCGTCATGATGTGCGGCCGGGATTGACAGGACTTGCACAAGTGAATGGTCGAAATGCCATCTCATGGGAAGATAAATTCAAGTTTGATATTATGTATGTGGATAATATTACCTTTTTGAGTGATGTGAGAATAATTTTTGCTACAGTAAAAGCTGTGTGTAAACGTGATGGTATCAGTTCTGAGACATCTGCTACAATGGAAGAGTTTATGGGAACAAAAGCGGAGAACGTTTACCATGAATAAACAAATTGTTATCATTGGTGCCAGCGGTCACGGGAAAGTGCTTGCTGATATTGCAAAGAAAAACGGTTATACAGATATTTTATTCTTAGACGATAATATCTCCATAAAAGAATGTAATGGATATCCGGTAGTTGGAACTAGCAGAGATGTGAATCAATATCGAGACAGTGACTTTATTGTTGCTATTGGGAATTCTCAAGTTCGACAGAGAATTCAAAATTCTCTCGAAGAAGCAGAAATGTGTATTGTAACACTGATTCATCCGAATGCAGTAATTGGTGAAAATGTTTCTGTTGGAAAAGGAAGTGTAGTGATGGCTGGAGCTGTGATTAATCCATGTGTCATAATAGGTCAAGGCTGTATTATCAATACCTGTGCATCGGTTGATCATGATAGTGAGATTGGCAGCTATTCACAAATATCTGTCGGGTCTCATATAGCAGGAACTGTAATAATCGGTGAACGTACTTGGATTGGTATTTGTGCTGCGGTGAGTAATAACATTAAGATTACAAGTGATTGTATAATTGGTGCAGGTGCTGTAGTTGTGAAAGATATTCTGGAATCAGACACATATATAGGTGTACCGGTCCAAAAAATGAGAAGATAAACAAATATCCTACTGTTTTATTTGATAAAGGAATAATATGAAAATTTTATATGTAACGACAATCGGTATTACAATGCGATTCTTTGAATCTTTTGTAAGGAAGTTGCTTAATGAAGGACATACAGTAGATATTGCAACAAATGAAGCAGAAAGTAAAGTTCCTGAATGTTATCGTGATTGGGGATGCAGGGTTCACGTGATTCCCACGTCCCGTTTTCCTTTCAGCAAAGGGAATATTACAGCAATTAAACAGATTCATGAAATAGTAAAAATAAATAAATACGATCTTGTACACTGCCATACGCCTGTTGCAGCAATGTGTACCAGGTTAGCTTGTTGTAGACTACGGAAACAAGGGATAAGAGTTTTTTATACTTCACATGGTTTTCATTTTTATAAAGGTGCTCCGTTGAAAAACTGGCTTCTCTATTATCCTGTAGAAAAATTATGTTCTTACTGGACAGACATATTGATTACAATTAATCAGGAAGACTATTCCTTGGCACAAAAGAAAATGAAGGCAAAACGGATCGAATACGTTCCCGGTGTTGGCATTGATTTGGAGAAATTTGGTGGTATCACAGTGGACAAGGAGAAGAAACGCCGTGAACTTGAAATTCCGGAAGATGCCACTCTATTGCTTTCCGTTGGTGAGCTCAACAAAAATAAGAATCATGAAACTGTGATTCGTGCGATTGCTGATTTAGATGTGTACTATATAATTGCCGGACACGGGGAACTGCTGGAGCATCTCCAATGTTTGATTGATGAACTGAAGCTGACGGACAGGGTAAAGCTCCTCGGTTATCGGAATGATATCAGTGAGTTGTGCAAAGTTGCAGATGCTTTTGTGTTCCCCTCTTACCGGGAAGGGTTATCCGTATCGGTTATGGAAGCCATGGCAAGTGGATTGCCTGTGGTGTGCAGTCGAATTCGTGGGAATACGGATTTGATTGATGAAAACGGTGGGGTGTTGTTTGATCCGCATAGTGTAGAACAATGCAGAAAAGCTGTACGTAGGATGTTAAATTGTGAAAAGAAAGAAATGGGAGATTACAACAAGGGCGTTGTGCGAAAATTTGGTTATCAAAATGTATCAAATATCATAAGAGGTTTCTATTTCTGATATGAAAATTTTACATTTATTGAACACGAGCGTGTTTTCAGGTGCAGAAAATGTTGTCTGTCAAATAATAAGCATGTTTAAAGATGAACCGGATGTAGAAATGGTTTATTGTAGCAGAGAAGGTCAGATTCGTGAAACACTTGAGAAACAGAACATTCGTTTTGTCGCGGTTAGTGAGTTGAATGTGAGAGAGATCAGGCGGGTAATACAGGAGCAGAGACCAGATATTATTCATGCACATGATATGCGAGCTAGTTTGATTGCTGCCTTATCCTGTAAGGGGATATGTTTGATTTCTCATATTCATAATAACAGTTTTGATTCCCAAAAATTCACTATAAAATCTGTAGCATATATATTGGCGGCAATAAAAGCAAAACATATTTTATGGGTTTCAAAGAGTGCTTTCAATGGGTATGTATTTCATAAATTATTCCAGAAAAAAAGTGCGGTTCTATACAACATAATCGATGTGGATGCTTTATACCGGAAAATGAGAACTGATGACAATACTTATGATTACGATATCACATATATAGGACGGTTGACATCAGCTAAAAATCCCAAACGATTGATGAGGGTATTTCGCTTGGTTAAGGAAAAAATGCCAGATGTGAAGATCGCTGTTGTTGGTTCTGGTGAATTGGAAGAAGAGACAATATCTCTTGCAAAGACATACAAGTTGCTCGATAATGTGCATTTTTGGGGATTTCAGCCGAATCCATTAAAGATACTGCATGACAGCAAGGTCATGGTTATGACATCTTATTGGGAAGGAACCCCTATGTGTGCTTTGGAGGCAATGGCGTTGGGAGTACCGATTGTGAGTACACCGACAGATGGGCTGAAAGATTTAATTTACAACGAAAAAAACGGGTATTTAAGTGATGATGATGAATTATTGGCAATGAAAATCATTGAAATAATTCAACACGAAAATATTCGCGAGAGAATGTCATGTGAAACGAAACGGATGGCAAAGACAAATAATAATATACAAATGTATAGAAACAAGTTGATGGATGTATATAAGTTCAATTAAGTGAAGAATTGTATGAAAATTTTCTTTTACATAAATATATTGAGCGGCGGAGGAGCTGAACGAGTTATAGCCAATCTTGCATCACGATTTGCTGAAGAAAGATATATAACTGCTATCATTACATCTTATTCAGTTAAAAATGAGTATAAAGTAAGTGAGCGGGTTATACGATATAATCTTGAAAGGAAAGAGAATAGTAATTTTATTGTTAAAAATATGTATCGTATGACTAAATTAAGAAAAATACTTAAAAAAGAAAAACCAGATGTTCTGATTTCATTTATGGCGGAGCCGAATTTCAGAGCTTTATTAGCTGGAATAGGTACAAGAACAAAGAATATTATTTCGATTCGCAATGATCCAGATAAAGAATATCCCAATGGATTGTTTAAGCTTTTGGCAAAGACTCTTTATCGATTGGCGGACGGAGTTGTTTTTCAGACAAAAGATGCACAGCAGTGGTTTCCTCAAGCA
>CAZPPN010000029.1:0-10987 GCA_964588425.1 uncultured Ruminococcus sp.
CGCATCCGGTGTACGTGACGAGCTGAGCGCAAAGGAATTCTCCGAAGAAGCTGTCGCAAAACTCATGACAGTGCTCGAACGTCAGCCTTTCACACTCACAGACGCACGCGAAGTATGCGGAGAACTCGACTGTATCATAAATCTCGAAACAATCATGTCTCTCGCAAACGAAATGTCCGACGGACGTTATTCTATCGAATATGACATGACGCTTGTAAGAGGTCAGGGTTACTACACAGGTACAGTTTTCGAAATCTCCAGCCCCGAATTCAGAGGCGCTATCGGCGGCGGCGGACGTTACGACAACCTGATCGGCAAATTCCTCGGTGAGAGCATCCCCGCTGTCGGTTTCTCTATCGGATTTGAAAGAATCGCAGGAATTCTCCTCGCCAAAGAATACAAAATCCCCACACAGAGACCGAAACTCGCTGTTGTTTACCGGGAAGACAACTTCAAGGAAGCCCTCAGACGTGCCGAAGAACTCAGAACAGACTACGATGTAACACTCTGCTCCGCTCCAAAAAAGCTCGGCAAACTTTTCTCTCAGCTTGAAGCAAACGGTTACGCGGGATGCGCCGTTATGGGTCAGGACGAGCTGAAGATGTTCGGAGAAAACAAATAATGATAACTCTCTCAACATCCACATGGCTGATGGATGACATTCCGGGTACTAACCGCCTATACACAATAGAAGAATGCCTGTCAGCTTTCAGAAAAGCCGGATTTGAATATGCCGACGCGAATCTGTGGGATTTAAGCAGACGCGGACGTCCGATAAGTCAGGATAACTGGCGTGAATGGGCGGAAAACACACGTGCGTACGCTGATTCTATCGGTATCGGATTCCGTCAGACACACGGACAGACTCTCTCGGGAAATCAGTGGGATGATCCGTCATATCCCGACGCGGAATTTGTCTGGACGATGAATTACCGCTGCATAGAGGTGACAAAAATTCTCGGCGCTGACTGGATGGTAATGCATCCGTCAAATCTGCCGCACGATCCGTTATACAGTCGAAAGAAGGCAAAGGAAGCGAATCTCGCCTATCTCGCACCGTTCATTGAAGCTGCGAAGAAAGCAGGCATCGGTATTGCTGTCGAAAATATGGTGGATTTCGGCTCAAACCGCAGACGCTACTGTGCAGGAGACCCCGAAGAGCTGATTGATCTTGTCGATACGATCAACGATCCGTCGGTCGGAGTATGCATTGACACAGGACACGCCCACTATGCCGGTATCAGCGCAGGAGACTTCATCAGAATGGCAGGAAGCCGCGTCAAATGTCTGCACATCGACGACAACAACCGCGACGATGACTCACATCTTCCCCCGTACATGGGAAGCATCGACTGGGCAGACGTTATGCGTGCGCTCGGAGAGATCGGTTATGAGAACGATTTTTCGTTTGAGGTGGGATCTTTCAGGATTCCCGATGCCATGCGCGGATCGTGGTGCAGGTATATGTACGATCTCGGCAGGAGTTTGATTGATCTTATTTGAATACGGAAGCTCCCGGTAAAATTTCTGGGGGCTTTTTTCACGCAGTCTATTGACTCTCACCTATACGTCAGGTTTATAATGTAATCGAAAGGTACCTTTAAGAAATTTTCGGAGGTGATTTAATGCAGATCGGCGACTTTGCAAAGATATGCGGAACCACAATCACAGTTCTGCGTCATTACGACAAAACGGGGGTTCTTGTCCCGGAGTATACTGACAAATTCACAGGATACAGACACTACTCCGCGGATCAGGCTGCTGTTTTCAGAAAGATCACCGCACTAAAAAAAGCGGGATTTGCTCTGTCGGAGATCAGAAGTATTCTGTCCGATACAAGTGATGACAGCGGAATATTCGAACTTTTCAATAAAAGAAAAAACGAACTTCACGAAACTCTCGGAAATATTGAGGAGGCAAAAAAGGTTATGCTTACAAACATTGATTATTCAAGCATCACAAACATCACTCCTGCTGACGGAATCACATATGCCCGTGCAAATCTCAGCGGCGGAAGTTATGATGAAATCAAACGGGCGATGGACTGTGATATACGAGTTGAACATTATCAGAGAATATCCGGCTTCAGACGTTACGGTGACGATGTCGTATGCGATGTAATAAAGCTCTCGGACAAAACAAGAGATCGGAAAGATGACATTCCGCCGATATTTGAAGATGACGGACGTGTTGTCGGAAAGTGGGAGATTATCGGAGAATACGCTGTATGCGATGATTTTTACGCAGACACGGAGAAAAGCGCAGATTACGACTCATGGCAGAAAAACATTTATTTTCTTCCGAACGGTGAAAGATACTGGTGTTACAGATGGACGCGCGGATATCTGATAACGGAATACGGCGACTGCGGTCCTTTTCTGAACGAATACAGGATTGATACAATCGACGGACAAACCTATATGTTCATCTCATATAAATCATATGAATACCGTCACGGCGGAATGCCCGTCACACTTGTGCTGAAACAGATCGACAGCAAGGCTTACACAAAAGATGAAATCGGACGTAAGGATGACATCGGAATGGAATTTGCAAACGACGAACGTGTTCTCGGTAAATGGAACGTATATGCATTCTGCCGCGATATAAACGATAAAGACAACTTCAATCCCGATGACCCATCGCTCAGAAGAAACAATCTGCATTTCACAGAAGTTGAGTTCTCGGATGGAGGTCACATGAGAGGGATATACGGCGGACGCACTGTGGAAAACGAAGATGTTGAGGTATGGACTCGCGGATATATTCTGAGAAAGTTCGACTCCACCGCGTGCGCTTACGAAATACGTGAGGTCGGCGGACGTGAGTATCTCATAATTGAGTGGAAATCCGGCGACTATGTCCGGGGCGGCTTCGATCCGAATTACTATATCTTCACCCGAAGCTGACTCCGCATCACCGTAACGCACCCATCCGCATATACTGACAGAAAAACAATATGCGAGGTGCAGTTATGGAAAAAATGAACAGCACAAGACAACGTACCTTATCGAAACTTCTCTCCGGGCGTCCGCAGGCAATTGCGATAATAACCGGCAGCGGAAAATATCCGGATATCCACGGCAATCTAAGATTCTTCAAAGCATCGCGCGGCGTTATTGTCATTGCCGAGATCACGGGACTGCCGCGGGGGGATGGTGACTGTGACGATCCGATTTTCGCATTCCATATTCACGGCGGAAGCGAATGTTCGGGTAATCCTGCCGATCCGTTTGCAAATGCCGGTATGCACTACAATCCCCACGAATGTCCGCATCCATATCATGCCGGAGATATGCCGCCGTTGTTCGGGTGTGACGGATACGCATTCTCGGCATTTCTGACAAACCGTTTCAGTCTGCAGGAGATCATCGGAAAAACCGTGATCATCCATTCAGCCCCCGACGATTTTACCACACAGCCGGCAGGAAACAGCGGTGAGAAGATCGCCTGCGGCAGAATTTTCGGCGCGAAGTAAAGCATCCGTTTATATCACAACAATGGATTTATAATTGTATTCCGTGAAATTTCTGTTATAATATAATCGTAAGCTTACAAAATAAATTTTCCAAAGGAGTTACGGTTATGACACTGAAAATCGGAACTGCAATCAAAGAACTTCGCATAAAAAATAAAGTAACTCAGGATCAGCTTGCGACAGGCATCAGAGTTACTCCTCAGGCTATCTCCCGCTGGGAGGCTGAGGCCGGATACCCCGACATCGAGCTCCTTCCCTCGATCGCGGATTTTTTCTCCGTCACAGTCGATGATATTCTCGGAATCAACCGTCCGGAAAAAGAAAAGCGCCTCGCCGAGATACATCACGAAATTTCCGTCCGCAATGAACTCGGAAACGATCAGGAAGATGCTCTTGACTGGGCACGCCAGCGTCTTGCAGAGTTTCCGACTGACGAAAAGATCAGAGAAAACCTCGCGTCTGTTCTTTCCGGAAGAAATATATGGAACGAAAATCCCGATATCGGCGAGATTAAAGAAGCTGAGAAGATTTATCTCGGTCTTATCGACACGACTGAGGATGAGCTTTTCAGATGCGCTCTTCTTGATCAGCTCTGTGCGCTTTATCATTACGGATTCAAGGATGAATTCAAGGTTGAGATGACACTCTCCCGGCTTCCCTCGATGAAATACTGCCGTGAATCTGTTGCGGCTTACACCGTCGACGGCGAGAAAGGCAAGGAATATATGCAGGACTATATCGACAGGCTCACCGGCAGCCTTGCTGATATGCTGTCGGGTTATATTGTGAACGCTATCCGCAATGATCCCGATATGTGGGATAAGAAGATCGAGATGCTTGAATGGATCCTCGGACTTTACGGGTACATCTACGGTGATAATCTTCTTTATCATCACGATCGTGCCGCATGGGTATGCTATCTGATCTCGACCTACAAGCTGGCTCAGGGCAAGGCTGACGAGACTTTCGATTACCTCGGAAAAATGTACGATCATCTCGTACCGGCAATCAAAGCAAAGCCGGGTGACAGATTCACGTCCATTTTCACCGACCGTCTCGTATTCCCCGAGATAGGAGATGAATTTGACTGGTACACCGTTCACAACAGCGCGTGGCATTATATCGAATCCCTCTCAAAACCCAGATTCGACAGCATCAGAGATGACGCAAGATTCACAGACCTTCTCGGCAGGCTGAAAGAAATAGCTGAATAAAACAACACGGAGGCTGATCCACTACGGGTCGGTCTCCTTTCTTTGTGAACAAAAGACATATAAAAATACTTGATTTTACATAAAAAATATAATATAATATACTCGATACAATACAATTTTCAGAGAGAAATCATGCACGATGTACTGATACTGACAAAAAACAATCCTATCCCGGGTAAGCCGATCACAGGAAACGAATACTGCATTTTCGCCGAGAATCCGGACGGGCTTGATGAAACAATAATCGAAAAAATCACAGAGTCTCTTGACAGAGGCACTGATACTGTGGTCATCGGAAACGGCAGATCTGTTTTGGCATCATTCGACAGGCTGGTTTACAAAATTGCCTGCGGTGAGGGCGCGGCATCTCCCATAGCTGTCAGTTTCAGAGCGGACAAGTTGAATACTCTCGTGAAAAACGGCAGAGGAAACGTGTATTCCGTGTTCATCGAATCGGTGTACTCCGGTATGAGCCGCGAGTATATTATGTGCGAAAAAAAGTTCAGCCGTTCTCTCATCAGTCTGATCCGCGAATATTTCTCTGTATTCATAGCATCACATTCGCTGAAATATCTCTTCTCATCAGTTGTCGCGTTCATAATCGACTATGCGCTTCTTCTTATCCTGTCATCCGTCATCCCCGTAGCGTCACTTGAGATAGGTGCGCTGATCGCATGGTGTGTGTCGTCCCTCACGAACTTCTTCCTCAACCGCAGTTTTGTGTTCTGTTCATCAGTTCCGATCCCGAAAGCAATGGCGGAATATTACAGCCTAGCCGGAGTGGTATTTGTGCTCAAGACCTATGTTCTGCTTGAAGTGATGACAAGACTGATAAAAATACCCCTCGGAATCGCAAAGCCGATCGCGGAAGTTGTGTTCTATGTCTGCAACTATTTCGTTCAGAAAAAGCTGATTTTTAAACGCAGGTGACATTGGTGAATAACCGGAGATAAATAAACAAAAAATAATCATGCAAAACGCAAAGGAGCAGAAAACATGAAAGAAATCAATATTACAGCCGAAAACTTTGATCTCGAAGTAATGAAATCCGACAAACCAGTTCTCGTTGACTTCTGGGCGCCGTGGTGCGGTCCGTGCCGTATGCTCGCTCCCGTAATCGAAGAAATCGCGGAAGAAAGAGACGACATCAAGGTATGCAAGGTCAACACCGACGAAGTTCCCGAGCTTGCCGCAAAATTCCAGATCGCAAGCATCCCCACTCTTATCGTAATTAAGAACGGAGAGATCGTTCAGAGACAGTCCGGTTACAGACCGAAGAAGGATGTACTGAAGCTGTTTGAATGACAGGCATGGCAGTTTGGCCCAAATTTCGGCTGAACTGCCTTTTTTTGCTTGAAAAATTCATATATATGCGATATAATATCTTTATGCAAATATTAATTCCCGAAAGGAAACAAAATATATGAACAAACTTACAGACACATATGTTCTCTCAAACGGCGTTGCTGTTCCCTGTATCGGATACGGCACATGGCAGACTCCCGACGGAGAAACAGCAAAAAATTCCGTAAAGTGCGCTCTTGAATGCGGTTACCGTCACATCGACACAGCCGCAGCTTACGGCAACGAAGCAAGCGTTGGTGAAGGCATCCGTGCGTCCGGCGTTGCGAGAAGCGATATTTTCCTCACAACAAAGCACTGGGTAACAGAACGCGGATATGACAAGACAATCGCGGCGTGCGAAGCATCCATGAAGGCTCTCGGCGTTGATTATCTCGATCTTTACCTCATCCACTGGCCGGCAGTTGCTAAGATCTCCCCCGAATGGAAAGAAATCAACGCATCCACATGGAAAGGTTTCGAAAAGCTCTACAAGGACGGCAAGATCCGTGCAATCGGCGTAAGCAACTTCCATCCCCAGCACCTCGAAGCTCTCGCAGAATTTGCCGAAATCAAACCTATGGTAAACCAGATCGAGTTCCATCCCGGCTACACACAGCCCGAAGCTGTCGAATATTCCAAGAAGAACGGTATGCTCGTTCAGGCATGGAGTCCTCTCGGATGCGGCGCTGTTCTCGGTGAAGCTGTCGTAAACGAAATCGCCGCTGCTCACGGTAAGACTGCCGCTCATGTCTGCATCAGATATGCTCTTCAGCACGGTGTAAATCCTCTTCCGAAGTCCGTTACTCCCTCCAGAATCGCGGACAACACAAATGTATTCGACTTTGAACTGACTGCTGACGAAATGAAGAAGCTCGATAATATGCCTGTTACCGGATACAGCGGATTCTATCCCGACGATGCTCCGGCTGACGCTATCGCATAAGCTGATTTACCAAAACTGACTGAAAGGTACGGTGTTATCATGATTCACATCGGTATTGCGGACTACGGAATGAACGCCCGTTACGGCGGATTTTACGATTACGAAGAAAGAATGGATCAGATCCGCGCTATCGGATACGACGGTGTTGAAAGACTGACTCCCACAGATGCCGCAGACGCGCTCAGAAAGGCATCCGCACTCGCTCTCCGCGGAATGGGATTTGCAACCTGCAACGCATCCGACATCGAGTACGCTATAAAGTGGACTGCCGCCTTCGGAAGAAAATACATCTGGTGCGACAATCTCATGTGTGCGGACAGTTTTGACGATCTATGCATCCGCGCGAACTATCTCCAGGCTGCCTGTGAGAAATACGGCATCTGCTGCGCGATCCACAACCACCTCGGAACTCCCGTTGAATCTCAGGCTGAGCTTGAAGAATTCCTCGCGCGCTGTCCCGGTGTCGGCATGATATTTGACATAGGTCATCTCGGTGCCGCAGACGGAAACGTACAGGAAATCTTCGACAAATACTACGACCGTGTAAAGGCTATCCACCTCAAGGACTGGAAGCTCGACAGCGAGAAAGCTGTATGGCTCGGCAAGGGTTACTTCTGTGCACTCGGAAAAGGCGAGCTTGAAGCAGAAAACCGCTATGTCGTCAAGGAAGCGATCAGACGCAATTTCGACGGCTGGATTCTCGTTGAGCAGGACACACATCTCCGCGAACCTCTCGAGGATCTCCGCGAAAGCCGCGAGCTTATCAGAAGCTGGGGTATCTGAGCCGACTAACACAAAACCTCCCAAGGATTTCTCCAAGGGAGGTCTTTTTTATGGATTCAAATACTGTCAAAATAACCTTTGAACAATGATATATCATATACTCTGTTTGTTTCCTGCGCGATCTGTTCGTATTCTTCTGTCTGTTTGCCCGGTGCGCACACAATCTTTTGTTCCGCAGGTCGGATTATTGTGTTGTCCGCTACCTTGTAGTCATTCGGAATGAAGTTTTTGTTGTTGCAATAAATCGTTGCATTCCGCGCATTATAGAATATATTGCCTTTTACTGTAATATCACAGCACGGACACTCGATTCCGTATATCAGAAGATGAACAGCATTTGCTTTATCCGGTCTGACGTCATAGCTCCAGCCGTAACCTGAATCGAGACAGATATTATTCTCGAACAGGCAGTTTTTGAAGCCGAAATCTTCATGTGCGTCTGATGACCATATCTCAAATGCCTGCTGACACTTCCAGATAATATTGCCGCGGAAGATCATATTCTCCCACGATCTGTGAGCATCGTTTCCCTGCATGGTTATTGCGACATCGTAAATTCCGGAAAAACGGCACCGTTCAACTGTTGAATCGGATGAATCAGACCAGAACTCAACACCGTTTCCGTAACGCACATTATCAATTGGAAAAGGTACAAGCTGAGAACCTCCGATATCCATAAAATCGCAATCCGATATATGAACATTAACCCCCTTGGAGCGTATCCCATGAGC
Organism: uncultured Ruminococcus sp.; assembly: GCA_964588425.1. Lineage (GTDB taxonomy): Bacteria > Bacillota > Clostridia > Oscillospirales > CAG-272 > UMGS1696. The sequence goes on from CAZPPN010000029.1 coordinate 8,494, forward strand.
ACCGGTGTCACGGAAGCAAAGACCGCTGACTCTGAGATTTTCCGCCATATCCATACCGTGAATATTGCACGCGAACGCTATATCATCCGATACGGATGCGGGATCGCTTTCGGATTTCACGTAGATATAAGTTCCGTCATTATAGAAATCCCACTGTTCTTCAAGATCGGAAAGTTCGAATTTCTTGCGCGGGTATATTCTTCCGTTTACCTTTATAAAACCTGTATTTGTATCAATATCGGTGACATTTCCTGTGAAAGCAGATGTATCGGTCAGATCAAGCCGCCATATTGTGTCAGAAAACTGCTCCCATCTCTTCGGGACTGCGGTTTTGAGCTGGCTGATCACAGGTTTCTCGCCGTCACCGTAAAAAGTATATGTTGTCGGATGTTCGGCATCGGGACCGTCTTTCGCATAAATTTTTCCGTAGAAAGTATCGCCGCAGCGGAATCTGACTTCATCGCCGCCGGATATCGAGGAATTCACTTTTGCTATCGTTTTCCATGCAGAGTCGGGGGTAAAACCGTCGTTTGTATCACACCCCAAGCTTGAAACATAGTATATACTCATAAAAGTTCCATCCTTTCGGTTGTCTTGAATTATCAGATCTCAACCTGACCGCGGTAGATCTCGTGAGTCTCGCCGGTCATATGGAGGATTCCGTTTTCATAGCTTACGACAAGAATACCGCCTTTGAGGTGTACCGTTATGTCCCCGGGCTTGCAGAATCCGTTCTCGATCGCCGCAGCAGCCGCAGCACAAGCACCGGTTCCGCAGGCGTTTGTCTCACCCGATCCGCGTTCCCAGATTCTCGCAATGATCGTGTGATCGTCGATTACATGGACAAATTCGACATTCGTTCTCTCGGGGAAGATCGGATCGTTCTCGAAAGCTGAACCCAGCTTGGCGAGATTGAATGCGAATATATCGTTACCGGGCATCTCATTTGCGAAAACTACGCAATGGGGATTTCCGACAGATGCACAGGTGATCCTATATTTTCCGCCCGCTACTTCAGCTTCGGCTGCAATCGCATTTTCCGCATCAAGTATAACGGGCACATTCGCAGGAGTGAAGTCGATCTTGCCGACATCAACCTTGGCTTTTGTCACCTTACCGTCGCAGGTTGTGAGCGAGAGCGTTTTGATTCCGGACAGAGTCTCGATCGTCATCTCTTTTTTGTTGACGATTCCGTTTTCGTAAAGATATTTTGCGACGCATCCGATACCGTTGGCGCAGATCTTGGCTTCGCTTCCGTCACGGTTGAACATTCTCATGCCTGCATCGGCAACACTTGACCTCTTGATAATGATCGTTCCGTCGCCGCCGATTCCGTTATGACGGTCAGCAAACGATATCGAGAGACCTTCGGGATTGCCGATCTCTTTATCAACGCAGTCGAAATAGATGTAGTCGTTTCCGCAGGTATGCATCTTTACGAAATCGAGTCTGATTTTGCCGTCACGGAGATTATTGATATCCACAAGCTCCGTACAGTCGACATTCCAGCGGCTTGCGATGCTGTCTGCTACCGCATTTGCCGTATCGAGGGATGTCAGACACGGGATCGCGTGCTCAACTGCAAGTCTGCGGAGTCTTACGCTGGAGCGTTTCGGATCTCTTCCGTGAGCGGATGTCGAGATTATATAGTTGATCTTGCCTTCCCTGATCAGCTCTTTCGGCGTGATTCCGCTGTCGTCGAGATGACCGACTTCGATAACCTTAACGCCGTGCTTGCGGATTACGTCAGCGGTATTGTCTGTTGCATATACCGTGAAGCCGAGATCCTCGAACTTCTTCGCTATGCTTCCGATCTCGCACTTGTCCGTATCACGCACCGACATGAACACGCCGCCGTTCTTTTTGAGTTTGTATCCGGCAGCAGTCAGACCTTTGTACAGCGCTTCGCCGAATGTTCCAGCAAGACCGAGAACTTCACCGGTTGACTTCATTTCGGGACCGAGTGATGTATCAAGTCCGCTGAGCTTTTCAAATGAAAATACGGGAACCTTGACCGCAACATACGGAGAATTTCTGTAAAGTCCCGTGCCGTAACCCATATCTGCCAGCTTTTCACCGAGCATACAGCGTGTCGCAAGATCGACCATCGGGATGCCCGTGACTTTGCTGATGTACGGGACTGTTCTTGACGAGCGCGGATTTACTTCGATTACATAAAGTTCGCCCTGATAGATGAGGTACTGGATATTGATAAGTCCCTTTGTTTCAAGCGCGATTGCGAGGTTCTTTGTCTGCTCGATGATGTAGTCGCGCATATCGTCATCCACATTCTGCGAGGGATAAATCGCGATTGAGTCACCCGAATGAACGCCTGTACGCTCAACGTGTTCCATGATTCCGGGGATGAGGATATCCTCACCGTCGCAGATCGCGTCAACTTCAAGCTCTGTTCCCATGAGGTACTTGTCAACGAGAACCCACTCGACTTGTATTTAGTGGAAGAAACGGCACGCTATGTATATCGCATCATTGC
>CAZPPN010000030.1:0-10969 GCA_964588425.1 uncultured Ruminococcus sp.
ACCGCTTGTAATCCGACACAGACGCAGGACTTGAAACACTCCGTCAGATCTGCGAAAAGAACGGCGCTGATTTCGCTCTCTCCGAAGTATTCGCAAAGGGCGGAGAAGGCGGTATCGAGCTTGCTGAAAAGGTTGTTGCAGCCTGCGAAAAGCCTTCCGAATTCCACGTTCTTTACCCCGATGAAATGTCCATTAAGGAAAAGATCGAAACAATCGCAAAGAAGATCTACGGCGCTGACGGCGTAAACTTCGAACCTGCTGCTCTCAAGTCTATCGCAGATATCGAAAACCTCGACGAAAAGTACAAGCTCTGCCCCGTATGCATGGCAAAGACCCAGTATTCTCTCTCCGATGACCAGACCAAGCTCGGCAGACCCACAGGCTTCAGAATCACAGTACGTGAAGTCAAGCTCTCCGCGGGTGCAGGATTCGTTGTTGTTCTCACAGGCGCGATCATGACAATGCCCGGACTGCCGAAAGTTCCCGTTGCAAACAATATCGACATCGACTCCGACGGAACAATCACAGGTCTGTTCTGATACAATAAATTAATGGAAACATTTATCACAAACAGCGCGGCTGAAACCGAAGAACTCGGATACCGCATAGCTGAAAAAATCAAATCATGCGGCGGACACTTCTTTATCGCGATGTACGGGGATCTGGGCGCGGGTAAAACCGTATTCGTCCGCGGTCTCTCCTCTGTACTTTCGCCCGGAAGCCGCGTGAAAAGTCCGACATATACGATCGTCAATGAGTACCGCAAGGGTGAGGTTCCGCTGTTCCACTTCGATCTGTACAGAATCGCCGATACAAGCGAGCTGGACGGATTCGGATTCGATGAGTACCTCGCAGGCGGAAACTGTATCGCCGAATGGAGCGAAAACCTCGGTGACATGATTCCGCCCGATGCTGTAAAAGTGACAATCAAAAAAATCGACGATGTGTCGCGAAAAATTACTGTTGAAAATCTTGAGCTGTAAAGGAGAGACGGCATGAAAATTTTAGCATTGGATACAACCGCAAAAACCGCCTCGATCTCTTTTGCAGATTATACCGAAAACTCGGGTCAGATCAGGATTATTGCTGAATATACCCTCGCGACGGGAACGCACAGTACAACTCTGCTTCCGATGATCGAATCTATGCTGAAGCTCACCGGAAATACTGCCGCAGACATTGATCTCTACGCAGTCTCGGCTGGTCCCGGATCGTTTACCGGTATCAGAATCGGCGTGTCGACAGTCAAAGGTCTCGCTTTCGTCAAGGGAACACCGTGCGTCGGAGTGTCCTCGGTTGATGCTTTGGCTTACGGATGTGCAGACATCTGCGGAATCATCGTTCCTGCAATCGACGCAAGACGCGAGACGGTCTATTCTGCGATCTATCTCTCTGACGGCAGAGGAAATATCGAAAAGCTCACCGATGACTGCCAGATCGCCTTTGAGGAACTGCTCGGCGAGATCGAAAAGATTTCGGAAAAATATCCCGGTCAGCGAATTGTTATGCCGGGTGACGTTTACCGCATGAATATCGCGAAATATTCCGAAAAAATGGAGAAAATCTGTCCGTGTGCTGACCGTGCAGGAGCGGGTGCTGCCCGTGCCGCAGTCATAAAATGGAACAGAGCGGATGACAGGTCCGGATTTACCGATTCCGCACTTTGTCCGATGTACCTCAAAAAATCTCAGGCTGAGCGCGAAAGAGAAGAAATGCTCGCGGCTCAGAAATAATTACAGGAGAATTTTGTAAAATGGAAAATAAAAAAAGAATCGTTCTCGGAGCCGACCATGCCGGTTATCTTCTGAAGAACGCAATTGCTGAACTTCTCAAAAACGACGGATATGATGTCGCTGACGTGGGAACCAATACTCCCGACAGCTGTGACTATCCTGTTTATGCCGAAAAAGCTTGCATGAAAGTTGTCGACGGAGAGTCAGATCTCGTTATTCTTGTGTGCGGAACAGGTATCGGTATGAGCCTTGCCGCAAATAAGATCAACGGAATCCGTGCGGCTTGCTGTTCCGATATTTTCAGCGCAAAGTTCACAAGAGCGCACAACGACTCCAATGTTCTCTGTATCGGTGCGAGAGTTGTGGGCGAAGGACTTGCGTGGGAGCTGGTCAAGGCATTTGTTGAGACCGAATTTGAGGGCGGAAAGCACGCTCGCCGTGTTGCAATGCTCACAGATATCGAAAACAGACAGAAATAATTTTGACTTATATGAAAAAGAGTTTTTTCAGCCTCGGAGAGGATGATACAGACAATGATACCGTTTATGCACTCGGCAACGGTGAAAACATGATATACGGCCGCGGACCGGAGTGGACTCAGTTTGTCGGTGCACCGTATTCCTGTCCGACTGTATTCTCTCTCGATTTCAGCGGATCTGACAAAGTCAGCGGATACTCCGTCAGACGCGATAGAGCCGGAAGCTACGAGCATCATCTTGACTGCGGTATTATCACAGACTGCGCTTCGGAGAAATATCATTGTATTGTACGCCACTGGAATCTTGAAAAACCTGTTTCATTTGAACTGAAAACATCTTTCCGTACAGAAACAGCCGATTATCTCCTGCGTGATGTCGATTTTGGATGCACCGCATGGATGATATATCTTCCTGCGGCTGCAGCGGCATATAACGATTATCCGATCGGAATCAATGTGTGCGTCTCTGCTGCTCTAACAGGATCATATACGGCAGAAAAAACGCAGAACGGGGTACTCATCACACTTCGCGACAGCGGTACAATGTACGTGACAGGTACCGAGTGCTATACGGACTGCGCAGAACAGATAAAATCAGCGGTCAGAATTCCGTTTGATGAGATTGTTGCGGATGCTGACCGATGTGATGCGGAGTTTTTAGCCGAATGCGCCGCAAACAGATGTGAATTGAAATGTCATCCGATGAAATCTCTCACGGAGGAAGCTGTCGACGATGTTCTGATGCTCATCAAGGCTCAGCAGCATAAAAGCGGCGGTGTGCAGGCGGGATATAACTATCATCTTGCCTATGTCCGCGATCAGTACGGCGTGTCCAGAGGTCTTCTTGATATGGGAGCATTCACGAGGGCGCGTGCGATTCTGGAGTTTTACCGTTCCGTTTTCGAAAAATCACACCACATCTCCAACGCTCAGGGAATGGGCATTGACGGGATGTTTCATGTTCACGAAAACGATTCGAGCGAGATCACGGGATATCTGCTTCTCCAGACAGCGGATTATCTCGAAGCGTCAGGAGACAGAGATTTCATCAGAACACTCGTTCCCATGTGTGACTGGGCGCTTAAGTCGCAGATTTCAGCTCTTCACAATCATATGCTTCCGTTTAACGGAGATGAAACCTATATTCCAGGCGGAATGCTGCCGAGAAACGCAATAAACCACGGCTCATTTGAAGCGACAATGCTGTGTGTGACAGGCGGAAGACGCTATATAAAGGCGTGCCGTGAGATATGCGGTGATAGTGAATTCATCACAGACGCTCAAAAAGTCATCGACGAGACCGCGGAACTGTTTGAAGCAAACTTCAGAAGAGGAAATATGTACATCGCGAATTCCGTAAAAAGAATCGACGGACTGGTTGAACCCGAATACCGCCACGGTGTCTGCTGTTTCAACGATTATTTCGGTTGGACAACAAGGGCGGCTGAGGGATGGTATCTTTGTCCCGAATGTATGGCACGTAAAGATCTTGAGCCGAACAGGGAAGAGTATATGATCAAAAGTACATTACTCATGTCTCCGTTCATAGGTTCTGACCTCGTTGACCGTGATTATATCCGCAGTGCCGTTGTGGAATATATTGACGAATTCAGACGGACCGGAAAACTGCCTTCATGCCCCGGTGGTGAGCGAAATCTCGGATACGACTACGGTCTGCTTCTGTACGCGGCTGCACAGTATGAGATAGAAGCCGACGATCTGCTCAGCAGTATGATCGGTCTGCGTGACGATATCGGTGCATGGTGGGAATATTACAACAGCGGTGTACGAAGCGGAACAGGATGCCGTCCGTGGGAAAGCGGAATCAATATTTCTGCTGCTGTCAGATATCTCGCAAAATAACAGGATTCATAATTAAAGTGAATATTTTATTTTATATAAATCAGAAAGGAGCATACTAATGAAAAATTACATTGTAACGATCGCTCGTCAGTTTGGAAGCGGAGGAAAGGAAGTAGGTCATAAACTCTCCGAAATAACAGGATATAAGTTCTACGATAAAGACCTTATCACACTCGCCGCACAGAAGAGCGGACTTTCATCCGACGCGCTCCATACAGTTGACGAAAAAGCGGCAAACAGCCTTCTCTATACCCTCGCACTCGGCTCTTCCGCTTATAACCACGGCATCGAAAATGTAAATCTTCCCATCAACGATAAGCTGTTCGTGGTTCAGTCCGAGATTATCAAGGAACTCGCCGACGGAAACGAAGGTGCGATCATCGTAGGAAGATGCGCAGACTACGTTCTTGCCGGAAAGCCCAATCTCGTTCGTATTTTTATTACAGCCGATTTCGATCACAGAGTTGAAACAATCATGCAGGAAGAGGGCATCACCCAGCAGAAGGCAAAGGACCTCATCGTGAAGACGGACAAGAGACGTTCAAACTATTACAGCTACTACACAGGCGAAAAGTGGGGCAAGGCTGATAAGTATGACCTCGTTGTTTCCACGGACAGAGTAGGTATAGAAGGCGCAGCAAAACTCATTGCCGACTATATCAAAATGCTCGATGAAAAAGAATAATTGATCAGTTTGTAAAACTGCCGTATGTCTTATGATGTACGGCTTTTTTCTTTTTCACGAAGAGGAATATCGCGGATGGGTCCGTCATATAATTTACCATAAAGGATGATGGAGGACAGAGAATGACGGATGAAGAAAAAATCGCTGTCGGATATATTCCGCAGAAGCTTGCGGAAATCGTGATAAAGCTCGCGGCTCTGCATAACGGGCTCATCTCCGAAATAAGACTCCGCGAGGAACGGCGGCTGTCACTGACTGTCGGAGGACGAAATGTCGTGGCTGATTCATCGTGTACAGCCGATGATATAGAATATACGGTCTCGCGCGTGTGCAAAGGTTCGCTCTATTCACATTCGGACAGTATACGTGACGGCGTAATCACAACCGATTGTGGAATCCGTGTCGGCGTATCGGGACGGGCTGTGGTGAGTGGAAATAAAGTCGAGTGTGTCAGAAATATCTGCTCGGTGAATATCCGCATTCCGCACAGAATAAAAGGCGCCGCGGATCACAGCTATGCTTTGGTGAAGAAATACGGCAGTCTTTTGATAATCTCACTTCCCGGCGAGGGTAAAACTACGATCCTTCGCGAGCTGATTACGCTTCTTTCATCGGGGGAGAATGCGGCAAGAGTTTCCGTGATCGACACGAGATACGAGCTGACAGCCGGAATGAAAGAGGGCGATATTGCCGATATATATCTGGGTTATCCGCGTGAGACAGGCATCGCACAGAGCGTCAGAACGATGTCGCCGGAGTACATAATCTGCGATGAGATAAGCACATCGGAAGATGCTGAGGCGATTCTGAAAGCACACGCCGCCGGTGTGAAGGTCATAGCAACAGCTCACTCGGACAGCAGGGATGATTTGATGAAAAACAAAAATATCGCAGAGCTGATCGGGTACGGAGTTTTCGGGTGCATATACAGGATCGGTGAGGAAAATGAGTGAAATACTGATGAAAGGGATCGGTGCGTGCCTGTTGATTTCGTCATCAATATATTACGGCGCATCGATGATCCGTGAAGAGAGCAGAAAACTGACCACAGCGGACGCGGTTGCCGAGCTGATACGATATATCAGAGACAATATCGAGCATTTTATGACGCCGCTTCCCGATATTTTGGATTCTTTTGAAAATAAAACGCTTGAGAATTGCGGATTCCTGCATGAGGTGAGACGACTGGGACTCAGAGAAACTGCGGAGAAGCTATCATCTGTCATCGGATCGGCTGACCGTGAGGTGACGGCGGCATTCAGAGATTTCTGTGTGGGGATCGGCGGCGGATACAAGGATGACGAGGTGCGGCTATGTGACTATACTCTCGAGCGGATCGGCAGAAGAATCGGACAGATGAAGTCTGAACACGCAGGCAAGGTGAAGATTTACCGCACTTTGCCGCCGTTGTTCGCTTTGTCGGCAATACTCATTCTTGTGTAAATTTATGCATAATCAAATCGAAGGAGCGGAAAATGGATGTTTCACTTATCTTCAAGATCGCAGGTGTCGGCATACTCATCGCGGTCGCATATCAGGTTCTCCAGCGCGCAGGACGTGAGGAACAGGCGGTTCTTCTCTCGCTGACCGGAGTGGTGTTTGTGCTTCTGATCGTCATCGGAAAGATCGGGGAGCTGTTTGGCGAGATCAAATCAATATTCGGTATCTGACGATGGGAGATATGCTTGTTGTATGCGGAGTGGGGATTTTTGCGGTTTTTACGATCTGTATCATCAGAGAAATCCGCCGCGAGCTGACTGTACCGCTCATTTTGGCGGTCTGTGTGGTGTTTTTGTGCAGTCTGATCCCGAAAATCGCACCTGCAATCACTCTGATTGGTGAGTTTTCGGCTCTTGCGGATCGGAAATATGTCGGGTACATTCTTCGTGCGCTGGGGATCACGTACATAACATCCGTCTCAAGCGATGTCTGCAAATCGGTCGGTGAGGGAACAATTGCCGGCTATGTTGAAACTGCGGGGCGCGCTGAGATTATCCTGTTATGCATACCTATGATGCGTGAACTGCTCGGGACAGTCCTGCTGTGATGAAGAAGATCGTATATATATGCGCAGTTATATTCATCGCGTGCTGTCTTTCTGTCTCTGTGTCGGCTGAGGAATACACATACCGCGGCAAAGACATAGGGGAAGGTGGAATCGAGAGCAAATGGGACAGCTTCACCGATTCTCTTCCGGACGGGATCAGAGACGAGCTTGACGGGCTTGAGATCAGTGACATCAGCGGCGCGGCAGACGAGATCCGAGAAAAAACAGGATTTGCGTATTGGCTGGACAGGATAGGCGATACATTCATGTCATCCCTCGACAGCGCGGCAGGCGGTATGGCATCGCTGCTTGGAATGCTTACGCTGATGGCGGCAGCGAAAATTGCTGTTCCTGACAATCCCAACCTGTCGTCAGCATTCGACGGTGCGTCAAAACTGGTGTGCGCGGTGTTTCTGTTCTCGGAGACATCAAACATGATTTCTATGACAGAAGAATATCTCGACAGCATATGCGGTGTCATGAATCTGATGACTCCGATCATCGACGCGATTTTTCTGACATCCGGCGAGCTTACCCAGGCAGGTGTTGCGGGTGCGGCACTCATGCTCGGAGTCACACTCGTCGGAAATGTCGCCGGCGGAATGCTTGTGCCTGTAACTGAGGTCCTGTTCACTCTGTCAGCGGTTTCAATGGTGTGCGACGAAGTGAAAATCGGCGGAATTGCGTCATCTGTCAGACGTTTTTTGATGCGTGTATGGCAGATCATATGCCTGTTTTTCTCGTTTATGCTTGCTTCGCAGACGACACTCGCGAGACACGCCGATGATCTTGCCGTACGCGGTGCTAAATTTGCGATCGGGACTTTTGTGCCAATGGCAGGCGGAATGATCTCCGAGGCGTTCAATACGCTCAAGTCTGGTGTGGCTTTTCTGCGGACAACAGCAGGCATCGGCGGTATCATCGTTATACTTCTGCTCACACTTCCGGGAATAGTACCGCTTGTTTTGTACAGATTCGGACTGACGATAACTTCCGAGGGCGCGAAAATCCTTCGTCTTGATTCGGCAGCGGCAATGTTCGATGAAATCGGCGGAATAACGGAGCTGTTGATAGGCATAACCCTGTGTACAGCGCTGATGTTTATTTTCGCTGTAATCATTTTCGCAAAGATCGGAGCAGGATAATGACAGCTTACATTAACAGACTGATCGTTACGATGGTGATCTGTCAGATATCCACCACGCTGTCTCCCGAAGACGGCAGGAAACACATCAGAACAGTCTGCGCATTCGTGATCCTCTTGACGATCATCGGGCCTATAATCAATCTGTCGGACAATACAGCCGATGTCGGTGAATATATAAAGGAAATGATGACCGCAGAGGAGATGTCACTTGATTCGGGGAAATTCGAGACTGCCGCCAATATGATATTCACATACGCGGAAGAAAAATTTTCCGTGAGCGGTGAGGACATAAGGATAACCTTTGTTACAGATGAAACGGGGGATATGTGCGAGATACAGATATTTCTGAAAAACTGCCCGTATGCGGCAAGGGAGGATATCAGAAAAGTGACTGAAAAAGAATTCGGAATTATAACTCACGTTTTTTCGGAGGATGAGCTGAATGAGTGAAAAAAGCGGGATAAAAAATATTTTCACGAAGAACAGAGTGGTTTTTATCGTACTCGCGGTCATCGGAATAGCGCTGATCATCATTCCGGGTGTGGCAGGGGAGAGAGGCAATGATTCCGCCGAATATACCGATGTCGGATTTTATACGGAATATCTCGAGAGTCGGATCTGTGAGCTGTGCAAAAGCATCAACGGAATCACCGAAGCCACGGTTTTTCTGACTCTCGATTGTTCAAGCGAATATGTTTACGAAAAAGAAGACGAAAGCGGCGCGTCGGATTTTCTCATTCTGTCCGGCAGCGGAGGTGAGAACGCGGTGATGCTGTACGAGATATACCCGAGGGTGAGGGGAATCGCGGTAGTGTGTACGGGAGGAGATCTTCCGCGGATACAGGAAAGCGTCACGTCACTTCTCTCAGCCGCGCTCGGAATATCATCGGGCAAAATCAAAGTTGTGGGAAGTTGACATAAAACGAAAACGCGCGGCATATGATTGAACGGAATAAACGAGGAGGGGATACATATGAAACTTGATAATATTATTTCAAAGGCAAAAGAGATCTGCGGAAAGATCGGGATCAGAACATTGGCGTCAATCGGTGCGGTCGTGGTGATCGGCGGAGTGGTGACGCTCAGCTTTATTCTGAAAGGCGGAGACGATACGGGCAGCAAAATGGCGATAGATCTGGCGTCTGCCGATGCAAATCAGGCTCAAAGCACACCGACACTTACCGCAGACGAGGTCACGGACTATTTTGCGGCGATCTCGCTCCAGCGTCAGCAGGCAAGGGATGAGACGATGGAAGTCCTTGCATCGGTTGCCGGAAGCGATACTGCCCTTGAGGAAGCGAAACAGGCGGCGCTTGATGACATAAACCGTCTTGCGCTGGATATCGAGAAAGAGGCGAACATCGAAACTCTTGTCCGGTCAAAAGGCTTTGAGCAATGCGTGGCGGTGATCAGCGATGACAAATGCAATGTGATAGTGCAGAGCGACGGACTTATGCCGGGTGAGGTCGCGCAGATATCCGAGATCGTGTATGAGCAGGCAGGAATCATTCCGGAAAACCTCAAGATCATCGAGAAAAAGACTGCTGAGTAAGAAAAAAGCCTTTGCGGCTGTGATGGGTTGTCACGGTTTGCAAAGGTTTTTTTGCTGAAAAACTGTATCCGTCGGGAAAAATATGGTATAATATAAGAAAATACAGCTTCAAGAGGTAAAAGTGAACGCCCTCAATCAATACGAAGTCGGAATACTGCACTCAATGCATGACGCACTCGAGTGTGAATTCGCGGATTTTTTCTTCAGTACGGTAACACATCTTGCTGATGCAGGAATTTTCTGGATAATACTTGCGCTCGTCCTGCTTTTCTTCAGACGCACAAGACGCGCAGGAATTACAATGGCAATCGCGCTGGTGTTAGGGCTTGTGATCGGCAATCTGACTCTCAAACCGCTCATAGCGCGCATCAGACCGTATGATTTCGATCCGTCGATCATTCTGCTGATTCCGCCCGAGCATGATTTTTCTTTTCCTTCAGGGCATACATTCGCGTCGTTTGAGGGAGCCGTGGGGATCTGGCTGTGCCACCGGAAGTGGGGAAGTGCAGCAATCGTTCTTGCCTGTTGCATCGCATTCTCGCGGCTTTACCTGATGGTGCATTATCCGACGGACGTCATCACAGGCGCGATCCTCGGTACGGTTTTGGCTGTAATAGCGCGTCATCTCGCGGATTTTCTCATAAGAAAGACCGGCATCCCGGCATGATGAGTCACACCATAACCGGAAGCTTCAGCTCGCCGATGTGACTTGCAATCGTGTCGGCAGACATCTTCAGTCTTCGCATTTCGTCGTCAGATAGCGGAATGTCGAGGACTTTTTTTACGCCGTCACGCCCCACAACAGCCGGAACGCTGAGACATATATCGTCGATGCCGTAGTGCCCCGTGACGAGAGTGGAGATCGGCAGGATCGCGTTGTCGTCGCTCACGATTGATTTGATGATCCGCTTGGTCGACTGCGCGATTGCGTAATACGTTGCGCCTTTGTCACGGATGATGTCGTATGCGCTGTTCTTGACGTAATCGAACAGAGGATAGATCATGTCGGTAGTGATTCCGCTGATACGGCAGTATTCCGGCAGATCGATTCCCGAGACATTGGCGGATGACCATACCGCAAGCTCGCTGTCGCCGTGTTCACCGATGATAAAAGAGTGAACATTGCGCGAATCCACACCGAGACGATTCCCCACAAGATATTTCAGCCGTGCCGTGTCGAGAACAGTGCCGCTTCCGATAACGCGTGACGGATCGAATCGCGAGAGCTTCATCGTGACGTAGGTGAGGATGTCCACGGGATTTGTTACGACAAGAATAATGCATTCGCGGTTGACTTCGGTGATGCGCTCGATGATATCTCCGAAAATTTTCACATTGCGGTTGAGGAGATCAATGCGTGTCTCGCCCTCTTTCTGATTCACGCCGGCAGCGATAACAACGATCGACGCATCCGCGAGTCCGCCGTACGATGAAGAGGTAATCTGCATCTGTGAGAGGAAGGGG
>CAZPPN010000031.1:0-10820 GCA_964588425.1 uncultured Ruminococcus sp.
ATCGGTGCTGTTATAGCGGCGTTCATGTTCCTCGGAGCTGATTTCCTCGCAGGACTTATCGAAAACCCGAACGCAGGACTCTCGATCAGAGCATTGTCGATCACGGCATTCTGTGCGTTTGTTATGTCCGCTCTCAGAGGATATTTCCAGGGCCACTCGGTCATGACTCATACGGCAGTGTCTCAGGTCATCGAGGCGTTTGCAAAGCTGTTCCTCGGATGCGCTCTTGCTTTCGTACTTATCAGAACCGAGCTTGAATACATCGGCGGTTCCGCAGGCGCTATCCTCGGTGTCTCAATCGGCGCTGTCATCGCTGTGATCTACCTCATCGCGGTCAGACGCAGCCATACGAAGAATTATACCCCCGCAGGCATGACGGTCAGATCGAATAAAGCTATCGCAAAAGAACTGTTCCGCATCGCCATTCCAGTTTCCCTCGGCGCGTCTGTAATGAGCCTTGTAAACCTCGTCGATACGGCTGTTATCCTCAGAGTCCTGCAGAATACTCTCGGCTACTCGTATGAGGATGCAAACTGGCTCTACGGTGTTCTCGGAAACGCGAAGAAGATTTTCAATTTCCCCTCAGCATTCATAGTACCGTTCACAGTCAGCATTCTTCCCGTTCTTACAGCCGCATATACCGCGAAGGATAAGGACGGGGTTGCAAAGAACATGACAATCTGCTTCAAATATGCGCTTCTCCTTGCTCTTCCCGCAGGTACTGGCATTCTCGTCCTTGCCGAGCCGATCATGAATATCATCTACTTCAATACCCCCGAAGAAGCGGCGGCTGGTACACCTCTTCTTGCAGTTTACGGGATCGCGGTCATTCTTTATTCCGTGGTTTCCATCAGTGGCTCGATTCTCCAGTCGTTCGGACGTGTGAACAGACCCCTCATCAGCTTATGCGTCGGCGGAATAGTCAAGTGTGTGCTCAATGCCGTACTCGTCGGTGTGGATGAGATCAATATCATGGGCGCGCCGATTGCTACCGTTGCCTGCTATGTCGTAATGATCGCGATGAATCTGATTTTCCTCAGACGGTATTTTGCAGGATGCGGCGCGATCGTTGTGAATACATTAAAGACTATTGCGGCGGCGGCTGTCATGGGTGCGGTAACATATGCCGTTTATCTCCCCATGTCGTCTCTCGCAGGTGTAAAGCTCGGCGGACTTGTTTCGATCATGGCGGCTGTGGCTGTTTATGCCGTGCTCGTGCTTGTGCTGAAAATCGTCACAAAATCCGAGCTGAAATCCATGCTCAGACGCGGATAAACTGATTTGCAAAATAAGAATCCGCAAGGAAATATAATATGAAAACAAGAAACGAAATCCCAGCAGAACGTCTTGTTGAATTCATACCACAGTATCCTATACAGTTTGCCATAGTTCCTGGAGAAGAACTCTAAAAACTACTACTTCATTATATGAGGACTAAATTATGATTTCTTTCGGTCACCGTATTGAGCCCTTTGTGGACAATTATCTCATCGACTCATTATCCGGCATACGCTTTATTGGAAATACTCCGCAGAATCGCGGTAAAGTTATTGGTTTTGATACCATATGGGAGGGGCCTGGCAGTCTGGGCATGACCGTCTTTGAAGATAAAGAAAACATCAAGCTCTATTACAGAGGTTTTCCCGATCTCAAAGGACAGGACGACACCAGTGTGATGCAGACTTCTTGTCTTTCCATCAGTGAAAAAGGAGACGGTCTCACCTTTACGCCTGCTGTGGTGAATGAAATTGATTACGCGGGAGTAAAGGAAAACAACATTGTCAAAATGGACACCTGCTGCCATAATTTTGCACCTTTCTATGATACAAATCCTGCCTGTAAGCCGGAAGAACAGTACAAGGCCATCGGCGGCATCATCCAGACCGGAGGGATCTGGGTGTATTCCAGCCCGGACGGAATTCACTGGACGCCTATGGCAGATCATCCCGTGATTACCAAGGGGGCCTTTGACTCCATGAACATGGTTTTCTGGGATGCCCATGCTGGATTGTACCGATGCTACAACCGGTATTTTGATTCCAACGGTGACTATCCGGAAATCTGGGGCGGCGGTGCAAGAGCGATCCAGTCCTGCGTTTCCACGGACTTTATCCACTGGAGCGAGCCGGTATTCAATCAGTACGAAAACGGTATCACCGATCAATTGTATACCAATGCGACCCGACCCATTCCCGGCGCTGAACATATTCTGGTTTCTCTTCCAATGCGGTTCCATCCCACAAGAAAAAAGGTACCGGAACACGGCTGTGGGAATGAATGGAGTTACAACGGGGCGTCGGATCTGGTGCTGATGACCTCACGTGACGGTGTACGCTGGGACAGAACCCTGAAGGATGCATGGCTCGCCGGCAGTACTTATCTGCACGAATGGACGGAACGGAACTTTATCACCTGCGGCGGCATTATTGAGCGGGGAGATGATTTTCTGTTCTACACCGAAAAGAACTACCGTTGGGAAGATGACGGACTGTGGGCATACTCCATTCCCAAGTATCGTTTCATGTCACTGTATGCAGATGGTGACGGCGGCTTCTTTACCACCAAGCCGCTGAACTTCCGGTCAGACGATATCCACCTGAACTATTCCACCTCTGCGTATGGGTATGTGAAGGTCACGATTTTGGATGAAACCGGAGCAGAAATTTTTGTATCTGACGAAATTTTCGGCAACGAGCTGTCACACAAGCTCCATGTGGAGGGGCTGTCCTGCAAAACCGGTACAATGCGGATTGAGCTGAAAGAAGCTCATCTGTATGCCATCGGCAGCGATATGAACTGAATTGATGCACAAATAGAAATTTGTTGTGGAAACAAACGTACTTGAATTTGCCACCAATCATCGCTGCAGTAGTTGTATGCGCTGCTCTCGTACTTGGACTGAAAATCGTCACAAAATCCGAGCTGAAATCCATGCTCAGACGCGGATAAACTGATTTGCAAAATAAGAATCCGAAGAAAAATAAGAATCCGAAAGGAAAACTGATATGAAAACAAGAAACGAAATCCCCGCAGAATACAAGTGGGACCTCTCGCACATCTGCGAATCAGCAGAAAAATGGGAAGAAATATATGCCGAATGTGAGGCAATGATTCCGACAGTAGCTGCCCTCAAGGGTACTCTCGGCGAGTCGGCTGAATCACTTTTCAACGCTTACGAAACACTTTACGCGTTTTATGAAAAAACATCCGCCATCGGTGCGTACGCATTCCTCGCAAAAGCACTCGACGGAGGTGACACCGCCGCTCAGGTAATGTGCGACAAGGTTACTATGCTTGACGTCAAGGGAGGTTCCGCGGCTGCATTCTTCGAGCCCGAGCTGATGGAGATCCCGGCTGACCGTCTTGCGGAATTCCTCAAATATGAGCCTCTGAAGAAATACGCCCACATCATCGACGATTCAACAAGACTTCGCGACCATATCCTCGACGAAAAGAGTGAGGGAATCCTTGCGAAGGTCGGAAAGATTGCACACAACCCCGGCGATATTTACGATATGTTTACTAATGTCGAGATGGAACTGCCGAAGATCAAGGGTGAGAACGGTGAGGATATCCAGATCACCAACGGTACATTCGGCGTACTCCGTGAATCCGGATGCAGAGCTGTGCGTGAAGCGGCTTTTGAAGGAATGTTCGGCACATACGGCAAGTATATCAACACATTCGCCTGCACATACGGCGGAAGCGTAAAGACTGACAATATGTACGCCGATGTACGCGGATTCTCCTCTGCACGTGCGAAGGCTCTGGCATCGTCCAATGTTCCCGAATCCGTTTACGATGCGCTCATCGAAGCCGTACACAATGCCATTCCTTCGATGGAAAAATATATCGCGCTGAGAAAGAAAGCTCTCGGACTCGACAAGATCGACGTGTATGACCTCTATACACCCATGGTTGCGGATGTTGAATATCCCATGCCGTACGAAGATGCGTATGAGATCGTTCTCAAAGCCTGCGCTCCTCTCGGTGAAGACTACGTGAACGTGCTCAGAAAAGCGTACCGCGAAAACTGGCTCGATGTTTACGAAACTCCCGGCAAGGAATCAGGCGCATTCTCAGCAGGCGTGTACGGCGTTCATCCTTATGTAAAGCTCAACTATACCGATGCTCTCGACGACGCATTCACACTCGCGCACGAGCTCGGACACGCTATGCATTCCTATCTCTCAAGCGAGGCAAACGATTTCGCCAACCACGATTACCGAATCCTTGTAGCGGAAGTTGCGTCCACCTGCAATGAGGTTCTTCTTACAAAGTATCTTCTCTCGATTGAGACAGACCCGAGACGCCGTGCATATATCCTCAACCACTTCCTCGAAGGCTTCAGAACAACTGTGTTCCGTCAGACTCTCTTCGCTGAATTTGAGCATAAGGCGCACACACTTGAAGCGTCCGGTACACCTATCACATCCGAATGCCTCTGCAAGGTTTATGAAGAACTCGTGAAGCAGTATTACCCCAACGCAGAATTCCGCGAAACACTCAAATACGAGTGGTCGTTCATCCCGCATTTCTACCGCGCATACTATGTATACCAGTACGCGACAGGATTCTCGTCGGCAGTTGCAATCGCTGCGAAAGTGCTTGAAACAGGCGACGCATCCGATTACCTCAAGTTCCTCTCAAGCGGCGGATCCGATTATCCTCTCAACGAGCTGAAGATCGCCGGAATTGACCTCACATCGCCCACAGTCGTTGAGAACGCAATGAAAGTCTTCGATGACACGATTGAAGAGCTTGCCGGAATCATCGGCTGACAGATCATACGAAAGGGGTGCGTAATATGAGAATTACATTTATCGGAACGAGCCACGGTGTACCCGATCCGAACAGAAGATGTACCTGCACAATGATTGAAGTAAGCGGGCGTTACTACTTTATTGATATGGGTACGCAGGCGATCGAGGATCTGGCTGACCGCGGAATAGATATCCACGATGTCAGGGGTATTTTTATCACCCATCCGCATTGTGACCACAGCGACGGATTGGTGTCGTTTGTGACGCTGATAAGCTGGTGTTTCAAGGATGCCGATCCCGTTATCTCCCTTCCGCAGATGAGTATGGCTGACGGGCTGACTGCATGGATCAGAGGAATGGATGAACCGGTCAGAGAGAATCTGAGATATCAGGAAACAAAGCCGGGTGTTGTTTATGATGACGGATTTGTAAAGATTACCGCTATTCCCACACAGCACTGCAGAAATTCGTATGCTTACTATATCGAAGGAGACGGTAAAAAAGTCCTCTTTACGGGGGATCTGAAGAGTGCCGATGTGGATTTCCCGCAGATCGCCTTCGAGGAAAGCATGGATCTTATCATAATCGAGGCTGCTCATTTTTCGCCTGATATCGCAGAACAGGTTTTGGAAAAATGTGATGTGAAGTGTGTGGCATATCATCACATAAACAGCGGTTGGCTTGAGCAGCTCGGCCACAATCGTAATAAAAAGCATTCCTATAAATACATACTGACAACAGACGGGCTTGAGCTTGTCCTGTGAAAAATAACGGAGGTTTACTATGGAAAACAGCGTACTTAAATTCGATCCCATGGTATTTGTCATGGGTTACGATTATCAGATAATTTTTCTGACTGAAACCAAGGGTCTCGGCTTTATTGAGATCGACGGTGTCCGTTACAGCAACGAAGAAGGCGGACTTTTGATCTACGACTGCGTTCACAAGATCAATGTTCCGGGTGACGCTCTCAACAAAGCAGGCAAGTACACCGTTGTGTTCATCGAATATCTCGACAAGAAGCCTTACTTCCCCGAAGGAGTCGAAAAGGTCCGCAAGGAATACAATTTCTACCCCGTCGGAGATGAGTTCAGACTGTTCCAGTTTGCCGATACTCACGCGAGAGTCGACACACCGCTTGAACTCTACCGTGAAACAGGCGGCTGCGATATCATCCTTTTCAATGGCGACATCAACGAGCACAGCTATTCCATCGAAAATTTCTACACATCGTTCCAGCTTGCCGAGGGATCTGTTCATGGAGAACGTCCGATCATTTACTCCCGCGGCAACCACGACACAAGAGGATATGCCGCACAGGATCTTCTCGGCTACATCCCGACAGCATTCAGAAACGGCAGACGCGAGACATTCTATTCGTTCAGAACAGGTTCGCTCTGGGGACTCGTTCTCGACTGCGGTGAGGATAAGAGAGATACCAACGAAGAATACGGCGGAACAATTGAGTTCAGTCCTTTCAGACGCCGTCAGACCGAGTACATCAAGTCTCTCATTGCCGACAAGGAAAACGAATATGCCGCTGACGGTGTAAAGACCAAGCTCGCTTTCTGCCATATCCCGTTCACTCACATTGATAACCCGCCGTTCGATATCGAGGACGAGATTTATACCGAATGGGTAAAGCTCCTCGGCGAGATCGGTATTGATCTTCTCGTGTGCGGTCATATGCACCGTACATATGTGATTCCCGTGAATGCGGAGAACGAGAGATTCAGAAAAGCTGAATTCCCGACACTTATCGCATCCATTCCCAGCGTGAAGCGTGAGGACGGAACCGATTACTATGTCGGCGGACTTGTCGAAGTCAAAGACGGTCACCGTATCGCAAAGGCTGTTCCCACCGGAGTTGAGATGGAATTCTGATCGTATAATTACCAAATAGCCACGAATCCGTCATTCGGAGATACCGTATGGCGGATTTTTTTGTGCATGACTACAAAAATGTAATAATTCAGCAATTTACTTGACTAAAGCGCTAAAGCGTGGTATAATAAATGGTAGTTCGATTTACGGTGTATGATCGGACGATATCTTACATCAAATATAAGCAAAAGAATTCGGGGAAGAAAAAATGACCGAAAACATTCTCAGAAAAGAAGAAAAAACGATATTCGATCTTCGAGCACTGTACGAAGCATACGGATACAAAAAATATAAAATGTCAAAATTCGAGGAGTACGATCTCTATGCCGAGAACCGCAGTTTCCTCGCACAGGGCAATATTATCACATTCAACGATACCCACGGCAAGCTCCTCGCGCTCAAACCCGACGTAACTCTCTCAATCGTGAAGAATGCGGTCAGCGGCGATGTGCTGAAGGAATACTACAACGAAAACGTCTACCGCGCAATCGACGGCGAATACAGAGAGATCATGCAGGTAGGTCTCGAATCTATCGGAGCTGACGATCTCTACTCCACCTGCGAAGTTATCATGCTCGCCAAAAAGAGCCTTGAGAAGATATCGGACAGATATATCCTCGACCTCTCAAACGCGGCTTTCGTTGCGGGAATTTTTGAGGATACCGATATCCCGTATGATGTCCGCGAAAGTCTTATCGACTGCATTGCCGGAAAGAATACCCACGATATCGACCGCATCTCGGCTGAAAACGGGATCGGCGCGGAAGTTTCGGTAAAGCTCAAAGGAATCGCACAGCTTTACGGCACATTCGACAGCGTGATCGACACGGCAAGATCTTTTGTCTCGAACGAAACAATGGAGAGAGCGCTTGACGAGCTTGTTGCTATTTACGATTTCATGAAAGAAGTAGGCGAAAGCGACAACATCAGACTCGACTTCTCCCTCATCAATGACATGAGCTACTACAACGGCATCATATTCCGCGGATTCATCGATGGTGTGCCGAACGGTGTTCTCTCCGGCGGACGTTATGACAAGCTGCTCGCGAAAATGGGCAAGCCGATGGGAGCTGTCGGATTCGCGATCTATATGAACCTGCTCGACCTTTATTTCGATGATGTCAAGGATTACGATGTTGACATTCTGGTAACATACGAGGACGGTGCAGACATTATCGCGATGACAAGAATGGTCAATATGATGCTCGGAGGCGGCAGAACCGTAAGAGTACAGCGGAATACCGAAAACGTCAGATACCGCGAGCATTACAGATACACAGAAGGAGGGCTTGAAGTTGCAAAAGCTTAACATTGCGCTTCCTAAGGGAAGACTCGGCGAAAAGGTTTACAAATTACTCGAAGAGCTTGGATACGGATGCCCCGGAATGACGGACGGATCGAGAAAGCTGATTTTTGAAGACGAAGGCGGCATGGTACGATATTTCTGGGTAAAGCCATCTGACGTTGATATTTACGTTGAACGCGGCGCGGCTGATATCGGAGTCGTTGGACGTGACATACTGCTCGAGCACAATCCCGACGTATACGAGCTTGTCGATCTCGGATTCGGAAAATGCAGAATGTGCGTCGCAGGTGTTGTCGGACAGAAGATCAGCACAGACCGCACGATCAGAGTTGCAACAAAATTCCCGAATATCGCGAGAGCACACTATTCCTCAAAGAGCAGAGAGATCGATATAATCAAGCTCAGCGGATCAATCGAAATCGCACCGATCCTCGGTCTGTCTGATGTGATCGTCGATATCGTGGAGACAGGCTCTACGCTGAAAGAAAACAATCTCGAAGTCAAGGAATCAATCGTCGATATCAGTGCGAGACTGATCGCGAACAAGGCGGCATATCGCTTCAAGAACGATGAAGTAACGGCGCTGGCTGAAAAAATCAGAGAAGTTTTGGAGAAAAGAAAATGATTAAGACTTACAATATAAAAGATATTTCCGTCAGCGAGATACTCCGCCGCGAAGAAGAAGCGCGTGATGTATCGGGAAGCGTTGCGGAGATCATAAAGAATGTCAGAGGAAGAGGAGATGCGGCGCTTTCCGAATACACCGAGAAGTTCGACCGTGTCCGGCTTGACTCTATCGTTGTGGCAGAGAGCGAGATCGACGAAGCAATCGCTCAGGTTGACGCAGAGTTCCTCGATATTCTGAAAGAATCCGCTGAAAACATCAGAAAATACCACAGATGGCAGATCAGAAACGGCTATTCGCTCACAGACAAGCCCGGCGTTATCATCGGTCAGAGAGTAACTCCGATCGAGAAAGTCGGCGTTTATGTACCCGGCGGAAGCGCACCTCTCCCGTCATCAGTGCTCATGAACGTGATCCCCGCCAAGATCGCAGGCGTTCCGTTTATCGCGATGGCAACACCCCCGGCAAAGGACGGTAAGATCAATCCCTCAATCCTCGCGGCTGCAAAAATCGCGGGAGTTGACGTTATCTATAAAATGGGCGGATCTCAGGCTGTTGCTGCATTGGCATACGGAACAGAAACCGTTGTCTCAGTTGACAAGATCGTAGGTCCCGGCAATGCATTCGTCGCAGAAGCAAAGCGTCAGGTGTTCGGCAAGGTCGGCATCGACATGATCGCAGGCCCGAGCGAAGTGCTTGTCATCGCAGACGGATCGTGCAAGCCCAATGTAGTCGCCGCAGATATGCTTTCCCAGGCAGAGCATGACAGAATGGCGTCCGCTATCCTCGTTACCGATTCGGCAGAACTTGCGGCGGCTGTTGCATCTGAGCTTGAAGTGCAGATTCCGAAGCTCACAAGAGCAGAGATCGCGCGTGAATCAATCGATAAGTACGGCAAGATCATCGTTGCGGAAAATCTCCGTGACGCGGCGAAAATCTCAAACGAGATCGCTCCCGAGCATCTCGAACTCATGGTCGAAGAACCGTTTGCATATCTCCCCGATATCAAGAACGCAGGCTCCGTGTTCCTCGGAAAGAACTGTCCCGAACCTCTCGGCGACTATTTTGCAGGTACAAACCATGTTCTTCCCACATCGGGCACAGCAAAATTCTCCAGTCCCCTGTCGGTTGATGATTTCGTGAAAAAGTCGTCGTATATTTACTATACAAACGAAGCGCTCGAGAATGAAGCGTGGAAAGTAAACAAATTCGCAATGCAGGAAGGGCTCACAGCTCATGCAAAGAGCGCTGTCGTAAGATTTGACGAAGGCGAATCCGGAAAATGATACCGTAGGCGGAGTAAACAATGATGCCGACAGTCATGCTGTGTTCTGTACGTGTTTTTGCGCTGTCAACGACAATAACGAACGGTTTATTGCACTCGCCGTATCGGAATAAAACTCAGAGAGTGCGGAAAGTAATCCACAATGAGCAGATTTTTAGATAAAAAATACGCGTCGCTCGAAGCATATGTTCCCGGAGAGCAGCCGCGTGATAAAAAATATATCAAGCTGAACACAAACGAGTCGCCTTATCCGCCATGTCCTGCCGTTCTCGAAGCGGTGAACTCAGGAGCTGCGGCTGATCTCAGACTCTACTCCGACCCCACGCTGATTGATGCGAAAAAAGCAATCGCGGACTTTTACGGAGTGGACAGCGCAAACGTGTTCGTGTCAAACGGATCGGATGAAAGCCTGAACTTCCTCTTCATGGCATTCTGCGAAAAGGGTGCGGCGTTTGCTGACATTACATACGGCTTCTACAAGGTTTTCGCCGAGCTGTATGGCATGGATACGGAAATTATCCCGCTTGAAGATGATTTCACAATCGACATCGCAAAGTACGCCGCGACCGATAAAACCGTGTTCATCGCAAACCCCAACGCACCGACCGGACTGATCCTGTCAACGGACGAGATCGAGACATTGCTGAAACAGAACAGAGACCGTCTTGTTGTGATCGACGAGGCGTA
Organism: uncultured Ruminococcus sp.; assembly: GCA_964588425.1. GTDB lineage: Bacteria > Bacillota > Clostridia > Oscillospirales > CAG-272 > UMGS1696. The sequence goes on from CAZPPN010000031.1 coordinate 10,551, forward strand.
TGTGGATTTCGGCGGAGAGAGCGTTGTGCCGCTTACAGCAAAGTACGACAATCTCGCGGTTGTTCAGACATTCTCGAAATCCCGTCAGCTTGCAGGTGCGAGAGTCGGTTTCACAATCGCAAACCCCGGTATTATCGAGGGACTTGAAAAGATCAAGTATTCCACCAACCCCTACAATGTAAACCGTATCTCGACTGTGTGCGCCGCTCTTTCCATGCGTGACAGGGAATACTTCGACAAGACAAGAAATTCCATAATCGAAAACAGAAA
>CAZPPN010000032.1:0-10776 GCA_964588425.1 uncultured Ruminococcus sp.
CGAAGGTATGGCGTGCATCGGCGGCTGCATCGGCGGCGCGGGATGCCTGACCCACGGCGAAAAGAACAAGGCAGAAGTTGACAAATACGGCAAGGAAGCAATGGAAAAAACGATTTCCGATGCCGTATCCGTATTGAAATAAAGCAGAGAACATCGAGCGAATCGAAAATATCTTACATCATTATATAATTAACAGGGAGTAAATACTATGGCAAAAGTTACTATTATCGGTGCCGGCAGCGTTGGCTCTACTATTGCGTTTTCTATGGCAAGCGGCGGCTATGTCTCTGAAATCGTCATGATCGACATAAACGAAGAAAAAGCGCTCGGCGAAGCACTTGATATCCGCCAGGGAATGCCGTTCTGTCCGCCGGTATCTATTTATGCCGGTTCTTACCGCGATGCAGCGAATTCCGATATCGTTGTTCTGACATCCGGTCTTGCAAGAAAACCCGGTCAGACAAGACTTGACCTCGCGCAGGCAAACGTAAATATCATGAAATCCATCATTCCGCAGGTCACCGCATATGCACCGAATGCTACTTATGTGATTGTGTCTAATCCGGTAGATATCATTACATATGTCTGGAACAAGCTGTCCGGTCTGCCGGAAAACAAGATCATCGGTTCCGGTACTATCCTTGACACCGCGCGTCTCCGTGCACGAATCGCCGAATATTACTCGATCAGCCAGCAGAATGTTCACGCATATGTTCTTGGCGAACACGGTGATTCTTCATTTGTTCCGTGGTCCATCGCAAATATTTCGAATGTACCCGTTGCGGAATACCCCAAGGTTATTACCACACAGAACAATCTGTACCCCGAGCTGAACTATAAAGAAGTAGAAGAGTATATGCGCAAGTCCGGCGGTCGTGTTATCCGGAGAAAAGGCGCGACTTTCTATGCCGTTGCTCTATCCGTATGTCATATCTGCAAGTGCCTGCTCAACGGTACAGATACAACGATGACCGTTTCTACAATGATGCACGGTGAGTATGGTATTGACGACGTATGTCTCAGCACACTGAATGTTGTCGGCAAGGACGGTATCCGCGGTAAGCTCCTCGTATCTCTTACTGACGAAGAAACAGCTCTTCTTCACAAGAGTGCGGACTGCCTCAAGGATATCATCCGCAATATCGAGATTTAAGCGGAGGAGCACGATGGAATACCGTATCGAACATGACTCAATGGGGGAAGTAAAAGTCCCCGCAGACAAATACTGGGCAGCGCAGACAGAACGCAGCCACGAGAACTTCAGAATCGGCGTAGATATCGAAACCATGCCGAGAGAAATCACATACGCATTCGGAATTCTCAAAAAAGCAGCGGCAATCGCAAACAACGCGCTCAAGCCTCAGAAGATGACAGACGAAAAGCTCGGATTCATCTCCCGGGCCTGTGATGAAGTAATGAGCGGCAAGCTCAACGAACATTTTCCGCTGGTAGTATGGCAGACAGGCTCCGGCACACAGTCCAACATGAACGCGAACGAAGTAATCGCAAACCGCGCAAACGAACTCGCAGGACAGAAGCTCTGTCATCCGAACGACGACATCAACATGAGCCAGTCTTCCAATGACACATTCCCCACAGCAATGCATATCGCAGCCGTATGTGCCCTTGAAGATAAGCTCATCCCCGCAGTAAACAAGCTCATCACAACATTCCGCAAGCTCGAAGCAGAGCACCGGGGCATCACAAAGAGCGGCAGAACACATCTCCAGGATGCAACACCGATCACATTCTCACAGGAAATCTCCGGCTGGCGTTCTTCTCTCGAAATGGATGTAGCTCTTATCGAAAAATCCCTCCCCGCACTCAGAAGCCTCGCACTCGGCGGAACAGCGGTAGGTACAGGACTCAACGCACCCGTTGGATTTGATACAAAGGTAGCTGACGCCGTATCCGAGATCACAGGCAAGCGCTTCGTTACAGCAGAGAATAAGTTCCACGCCCTCACATCCAAGGACGAGCTCGTATTCGCACACGGCGCAGTAAAAGCTCTCGCCTGCGACATGATGAAGATCGCCAATGACGTAAGATGGCTCGCATCCGGTCCCAGACTCGGTCTCGGCGAGATCACAATTCCCGAGAACGAACCCGGATCCTCCATCATGCCCGGTAAGGTAAACCCCACACAGTGCGAAGCCGTCACAATGGTAGCGGTACAGGTAATGGGAAATGACGTAGCGGTATCAATGGCAGCATCACAGGGCAACTTCGAGCTCAACGTGTTTATGCCCGTATGTATCTATAACTTCCTCCAGTCCTGCAGACTTCTTGCAGAAGCGATCGTATCGTTCAACGATAACTGCGCTGTCGGAATCCGTGCAAACGAACAGAAGATGCACGACAACCTCTACAACTCCCTCATGCTCGTAACAGCGCTCAACCCCTACATCGGCTATGAAAACGCAGCAAAGACCGCAAAGAAGGCATTCAAGGAAAACATTACCCTCAAGCAGGCGTGTGTTGAACTGGGATTCCTTACAGCGGAACGCTTTGACGAAGTATTCAAGCCCGAAGAAATGACGGGAAACAAGTGATTCCCGATGCAAAGAAAGGCATGAAATTATGAAAATAGCATATTATCCCGGGTGCACGCTGAAGAATAAAGCAAAAGATCTCGACCGATATGCAAGAGAATCCGCTGCAGCTCTCGGATATGAACTTGAAGAAATCGAGAACTGGCAGTGCTGCGGAGGCGCATATACTTCCGCAAAAGACGAGATTGCCACAAAGCTCCCGTCAGTAAGAGCTCTTGCGAACGGCAGAGACAACGGCGGACGTGTGATCACAGTATGCTCCGCCTGCTATAACGTCCTCAAGCAGACCAATAACGAATTCACCGTGAACCCCGATTTTGATATGAGAGTGAATAACTATATGGCTCCCGATATGGAATATCACGGAGAAGCCGAAGTTATCCACTTCCTCGAACTCCTCAGAGACGATATCGGATTCGAAGAACTGAAGAAGAAGGTAGTCAAACCCCTTACCGGCAAAAAGATCGCCGCGTACTACGGATGCCTCCTCCTCAGACCCTCCGATGTTCTGAAGTTCGACTCGCCCGAGAACCCCGAGATCATGGAAAATCTTATCCGCGCACTCGGAGCAGAACCCGTTATCTACCCCATGAGAAACGAATGCTGCGGCGGATATGTCACCCTTGAAGATAAAAATCAGGCAAAGAAGAGAAGCAGTGCGGTAACGGAATCCGCCGGAGAAATGGGCGCGGACTTTATGATCACAGCCTGCCCGCTCTGCCTGTATAACCTCAAAAAGAACGCGGATAACCCGATCGAAGTAAAATATTTCACCGAAGTGCTCGCAGAAGCTCTCGGACTCATTGACTGATAAGGAGGATTGAGAATGGAAAACAACAGAAAAGAACAGATCCTCCGTATGAGCGGCGCCGACGTGAGAAAGTGCATGAGATGCGGCAAATGCTCCGGTACCTGTCCGTCATATGACGAGATGGAATATCACCCCCACCAGTTCGTGAACATGGTCGAAAAGGGCGATATCGAAAAGCTCATGGAATCGGAAGCGGCGTATAAATGTCTTACCTGCTTTGCGTGCGTCGAAAGATGCCCGAGAGGCGTTGAACCGGCAAAGGTTATCGAAGCCGTACGCCTTGAAGTAATCAGACAGCAGGGCAAGAACAGACTCAAAGCAGACGATATCCCCGGGCTCTGGGACGAAGACCTTCCCGGACAGGCAATCATGACAGCAATGAGAAAATACGCAAAGTGAGAGAGGAGAGATAAGAAATGCAAAGAATTGGTGTATTTGTATGCCATTGCGGTACAAACATCGCCGCCACAGTTGATGTAAAAGCCGTTGCTGAAGCTCTCGGACACGAACAGTGCGTAGTGCTCTCGAAAGAGTATCAGTATATGTGCTCAGAAGCGGGACAGAACCTCATCAAAGAAGCGATCATTGAGCATCAGCTCACCGGCATCGTAGTCTGCTCCTGTTCCCCCAGAATGCACGAAGCAACATTCCGCAAGACAGCGGCGGCAGCAGGACTCAACTCGTATATGGTTGAGATCGCAAATATCCGCGAACAGTGCTCATGGATACATAAAAATATCGAAGAAGCAACCGAAAAAGCGATCATCCTCGGACGTGCGGCAATATCAAAGGTGCTTCTCAATACCCCCCTTACAGCAGGAGAAAGCCCCGTAGTAAAAAGAGCGCTCGTCATCGGCGGCGGTATCGCAGGTATCCAGACAGCTCTCGATATCGCAGAAGCAGGATTCGAAGTAGACATCGTCGAGAAGAATCCCACAATCGGCGGTAAGATGACACAGATCGACAAGACATTCCCGACACTCGACTGTGCAGCCTGCATCCTCACACCTAAAATGGTTGACTGCGCGCAGAACGAAAAGATCAAGATCTATTCGTACAGTGAAATCGACGCAGTTACGGGATTTGTTGGCAACTTCTCGGTAAAGATCAAGAAGAAAGCCCGCTTCGTTGACGAAGTGAAATGTACAGGATGCGGACTCTGCACGGAAAAATGTCCTCAGAAAAAGGTTCCCAACGAATTCAACCTCGGAATGGATAACAGACGCGCAGTGTATATCCCGTTCGCTCAGGCTGTTCCGAAAGTCGCTACAATCGACCCCGATTACTGCACAATGCTCAAGACAGGCAAGTGCGGCGTGTGTGCAAAAGTATGTACAGCAGGCGCTATCGACTATAAGCAGCAGGATCAGATCATCGAAGAAAAGTACGGCGCAATCGTAGTAGCAACAGGCTTCAACCCCATTTCCGTTGAAAAATACGACGAATATGCGTACTCACAGTCCAAGGACGTAATCACATCCCTCGAATTCGAGAGACTCACAAACGCGGCAGGACCGACAGCGGGAACACTCCTTCGTCCCTCAGACGGAAAGCATCCGCATACTATCGTGTTCATCCAGTGCGTAGGTTCAAGATGCGCGCCCGAGAAAGGCAAGCAGTACTGCTCCAAGATCTGCTGTATGTACACCGCAAAGCACGCGATGCTCACAAGAGAAAAATACCCCGATACAGACGTTTACGTGTTCTATATCGATGTGAGAACCCCCGGTAAGAACTTCGATGAATTCTACCGCCGCGCAGCCGAAGAATACGGTGTACACTACATCAAGGGCGGTGTGGGCAAAGTCTCCCCCAGAGCGGACGGAACACTCGACGTTCAGGGTTCTGACCTCATCATGGGCGAACAGCTCCATATAAACGCCGATCTCGTAGTCCTTGCGGCAGCTATCGAGCCCGACAAGAGCGCAAGACCTCTCGCAACAATGCTCACAGCAAGCATGGATACAAACGACTTCTTCACGGAAGCGCATCCCAAGCTCCGTCCCGTTGAGTCTCCGACAGCAGGTATCTTCCTCTCCGGCGCGTGCCAGGGACCGAAGGATATCCCCGAGACAGTATCCCAGGCAAGCGCTTGTGCCGCAAAGGTTATCGGACTCCTTGTAAAGGATAAGCTCACCTGCAACCCGTGCGTAGCTCACTCGGATGAGCTGATGTGCAACGGATGCTCGAACTGCGCAAACGTATGTCCTTACGGCGCAATTTCATACTCGGAAAAAGAATTCAGAATGCCCGACCGCTCCGTTAAGATGAGACGCGTGGCATCCGTCAACCCGGCAGTATGTCAGGGATGCGGTGCTTGTACAGTCGCTTGTCCTTCGGGCGCTATGGACCTTCACGGATTCTCCAATAATCAGATCATGGCGGAGGTAGACGCGATATGCAAGTAAACGAAAACAAAGAATTCGTACCTACAATAGTGGCGTTCTGCTGTAACTGGTGCTCGTATGCCGGAGCCGACCTTTCCGGAACAAACCGACTGCAGTATCCCGCTAATGTAAAAATCATCAGAATCCCGTGCTCCTGCCGTCTTAACCCGATCTTCATTCTCCGTGCATTCCAGCGCGGTGCTGACGGCGTTATCCTCTGCGGATGCCACCCGGGAGACTGCCACTATACAACAGGCAACTATTACGCACGCCGTCGTATGACTCTCCTCTTCAGTATGCTCGACTTCCTCGGAATCGAGAGAAACAGAACAAGAGTTGAATGGGTCTCCGCTGCTGAAGGCGCAAAATTTGCCGCAACAATGAACAGCTTCGTGGAAGAGATCACAGCTCTCGGCCCGAATCGCAGACTGGAGGACCTGAGATGCAAGAAATGATGAAGAACAGAGCAATAGAGCTTCTCGATAACGGTACTGTGACCCGCGTGATCGGCTGGCAGATCGGTGAATTCTCCTATGACCTCACCCCTGCGGTATTCGAAACGGCAGACGAGATCAGAGAAGGCTTCGTGTACAACGACTTCTGCGGCGCGAACGTATCCAAATATCTCAGAAAAGAATCCGAAAAGGAAGGCAAAATCCTCGCTTTCCTCAAGCCCTGTGACACATTCTCCTTCAACCAGCTCTGCGCTGAGTACAAGATCAAGAGAGAAAACGTGTACATAATCGGCATCCCGTGCGAGGGCAAGGCTGATGTAACAAAAATCAAGGAACTCGGCATCGACGGTATCCTCGGAATCGAAGCTGACGGTGATAACTATATCGTAAAAACTCTCTACGGCGACGAAACCGTATCCAAGTCTGTTGTAATGGCAGAACGCTGTGTAAGCTGCAAGAGCAAGCGCCATACGGTTTATGACGAGCTTATCGGGGACGCGGGAGAAGACTGCACAGACTGCGGCAGATTCGATCTCGTTGAAAAGCTCGAAGCAATGTCCTCCGAAGAAAGATTCGACTTCTGGAGAGGCGAGCTGTCCCGCTGTATCCGCTGCAACGCCTGCAGAAACGTATGTCCCGCGTGTACCTGCGAATCCTGCGTGTTCGACAACCCGAAATCCGGAATCGCTCAGAAAGCGGCAGCAGACACATTCGAAGAGAATATGTTCCACATCATCCGCGCGTTCCATGTTGCCGGAAGATGTACAGACTGCGGCGAATGCTCCCGTGTATGTCCCGAGCATATTCCGCTTCACCTGCTCAACCGTAAGTTCATCAAGGATATCAACGAGCTCTACGGCGATTACCGGGCAGGAGACGATACAGATACAAAGAATCCGCTGACGATGTTCACATACGATGATGTTGAAGCGTCCGTAGTACATGAGAGAGGTAACGAATAATGAAATATATTTCATCCGAAAAACTTGACCTCTTCTTCGAAAAGGCGGCAGAGAAGCTCAAACTGTACGTACCCGTTGACACCGCTCCCGGAAAGTCTTCGTACAGAGTGTGGACAAACGGTACAAAAGTATCAAAGGGTCTGCACACCACAAGAAGCGCAAAGGATTTCTTCTTCCCCCAGACAGAAAACTTAGCTGAATTCAAAATCGACCACAAGAACATCGAGATCATCGACATCAGACGTGAAACTGAAGACTTCGCGATTTTCGGCGTAAAGGCGTGTGACGTCCGCAGCTTCGATATCCTCGATAAAGTATATCTCACAGATCCCGTAGACTCCTACTACAAGAACAGACGCGAACACGGCATCGTGATCTCCATGACCTGCTCACGTCCTTCGGAAACCTGCTTCTGCAAAGTGTTCGATATCGATGCATCAGCTCCGGCAGGGGACATTGTGTTCACAGAAACACCCGACGGCTATTACGTTGAAGAAAAAACAGAACGCGGTGAGAACTTCCTCGCATCCGTTGCAGATGTGTTTGAAGATAAGGATGAGTCCGGTGCGGCAGAAGCTCAGGCTAAGATCCGCGGAATTATCGAAAAGCTGCCACTGAGCAATCTCGATACATCAGCGTTCGGCGGCGGAAAGACAAAGGAATTCTTCGACCGTCCCGAATGGGCAGAGCTTTGTGAATCATGCATTGCCTGCGGTACGTGTACATTCGTATGCCCGACCTGCCAGTGCTATGATATCCGCGACTTCGACACAGGCCACGGCATCAAGAGATTCAGATGCTGGGACTCCTGTATGTACTCAGACTTCACAAAGATGGCTCACGGAAATATCAGAAATTCCCAGAAAGAGCGTTTCCGCCAGAGATTCATGCACAAGCTCGTCTATTTCCCCGAGAACAATAACGGCGAGTTCGGCTGCGTAGGCTGCGGCAGATGTCTCTCTTCCTGCCCGATTTCCATGAATATCGTTAAGGTAATGAAAAAACTTTCGGAGGGTGACAATGAATAACGATACATTGATTCCTTATCTTGGCGTTGTAACTGACATAAGAATGGACACTCCCGACGTAAAGACTTTCAGAGTTCTGACACCCGACGGAAAGAAGCCGTTCGAACATATGCCCGGTCAGTGTGCAATGCTATCAATCCCCGGTGTCGGTGAGGCGATGTTCTCGATCACATCATCTCCGACAAACACCGAATATATGGAGTTTTCCATCAAGAAGTGCGGATGCCTCACAGACTGGCTCCACATGATGGATGTCGGACAGCAGATCACAATCCGCGGTCCTTACGGCAAGCATTTCCCGGTAGACGCTGATCTTCTCGGAAAGGATCTTCTCTTCATCGCCGGCGGTATCGGTCTTGCTCCTCTCCGTTCGGTAATCAATTATGTCCGCGACAACAAGGACAAATTCGGAAGCGTCCAGATCGTATACGGCGCGAGAAGCAAGGATGACCTCGTTGACTATAAGGAAATCATCGAAGAATGGATGACAGACGAAAATGTAACGGTCAACCTCACAATCGACAGGGAACAGGAAGGCTGGGACGGATACGTCGGATTCATTCCGAACTTCGTCAAAGAGCTCAATCCCGATCTCTCGAAGACTGTCCTGATGTGCGGACCTCCGGTAATGATCAAGTTCACACTCCAGGGTCTCATGGAGCTGGGCTTCGAAAAGACTCAGGTATACACAACAATGGAGCTCAAGATGAAGTGCGGCGTCGGCAAGTGCGGAAGATGCAATATCGGAAGCAAATATGTCTGCAAGGACGGTCCGGTATTCCGCTTCGATGAACTTGACGAACTTCCCGACGAATATTGATTGCTAAATAACTGACAAATACATGGAGAATATATTATGGAAAATATGGTAAATGTGTTCCTGTTCGGTAAGAAGTACGAGGTTCCGTCCAATCTTACCATCATGGGAGCAATGGAATATGCCGGATATCAGCTCGTTCGCGGATGCGGATGCCGTAACGGTTTCTGCGGAGCGTGCGCAACCATTTACAGAATCCACGGCAAACGCGAACTCAACGCCTGCCTCGCCTGCCAGACAAAGGTTGAAGAGGGAATGTATGTGGCAACACTTCCTTTCTTCCCGCTCGTAAAGCAGGTCTATGACATGGAAAAGATCCAGACAAACGAAGCTGTAATGATGCAGCTCTATCCCGAAATCTACGCCTGCGTAGGATGCAATGCCTGCACAAAATCATGTACACAGGGACTGAACGTAATGCAGTACATCGCATATGCACAGCGCGGTGACTTTGAAGCGTGCGCGGAAGAATCCTTCGACTGCGTAATGTGCGGCGTATGCTCGTCCAGATGTCCCGCAGGTATCTCACATCCTCAGGTAGCTATGCTTGCAAGACGAATCAACGGCAAGTACCTCGCACCTAAGACCGGACACCTTGAAGACCGCGTAAAGGAAATCAAGGACGGTACATTCGACGAACTCCTTGAAGCTCTCATGCAGAAGCCTGTATCCGAGATGAAGGAACTTTACAACAACAGAGAAATCGAGAAGTAAGGAGGGAAATACAATGGTAGAAAAGAGAACAGCGGTATATACCGAAGAAATGCTCGAATCCATGAAGAAGGTTGAGGCTGCAAGAGCTGCAAATACCGAATTCGAGCCCCGCAGAATGACTGCGGAAGAAAAGGAGACCCTCCTCGCAACATATCACCCTGACTACAAGCAGAGCGAATTCAGAACTCTCGGGATCGGCGTGAACAAGGGCGAAAAAGTTCCCACAGAGCTTGCTGCACTTCTTCAGGCAAACAGCAGAATCACAGCGGAACAGGTTGACCTCTCGAAGATCGACTACGACGTTGACGTACTCATCATCGGCGGCGGCGGTGCGGGTGCATCTGCGGCAATCGAAGCTGACAACAACGGCGCGAAGACCATGATCGTAACAAAGCTCCGTATCGGCGACGCTAACACAATGATGGCGGAAGGCGGTATCCAGGCGGCAGATAAACCCAACGACAGCCCTGCGATCCACTATCTCGATGCATTCGGCGGCGGTCACTTTGCTGCAAAGCCGGAACTTCTTCAGAAGCTGGTATGCGACGCTCCCGAAGCAATTCAGTGGCTCAACGACCTCGGAGTGGAATTCGATAAGATGCCCGACGGTACTATGGTAACAACACACGGCGGCGGAACATCCAGAAAGAGAATGCACGCCGCAAAGGACTACTCCGGCGCTGAGATCATGAGAACGCTCCGTGACGAAGTGCTCAACCGCGGTATTCCGGTAGTTGACTTCACAGCGGCAGTAGAACTCATCCTCGACGAAAACGGCAAGTGTGCAGGTGCGGTTCTCATGAACATGGAAACCAAGGAACTCCTCGTTGCAAGAGCAAAGACAGTTGTCATCGCAACAGGCGGCGCAGGAAGACTTCACTACCAGAACTTCCCCACATCCAACCACTACGGCGCAACAGCTGACGGTCTCGTAATGGGCTACCGCGCAGGCGCTCCCCTCCTTTATCAGGATACGATCCAGTACCATACCACAGGCGTAGCATTCCCGTCCCAGATCTTCGGCGCTCTCGTAAGTGAGAAGGTAAGATC
>CAZPPN010000033.1:0-7888 GCA_964588425.1 uncultured Ruminococcus sp.
GGCATCGAAGCTGCCAATATCAAGGCGGCAAAACCGCGACTTGAACGTGTGGAAACCGACGTACTGAACAACTTCAAACGGCTCGGGGTGACAGCCGCACCGATGAACGGCAAAGAACGTCTGGGACTGATGCACGGTATGTTCCACATGGATGAACAGATTCCGTTCCGCTTTTCATGGGACTGGCTTCCGCTGAGTGGTCTTTCTGTAAAGGACTTCATCGCTCCGTCCTCTTTTGAATTTCGCAACGGTAAAACATTCGGTGTGGGCAGAAAACTCGGTGCGGTATCTTTTCTGCAGATACTCGCTCCCGAACTGAATGACCGTATGCTTGCCGATTTTCTTGATATGGAATCCAATCTGATTGTCACCATGCACGTTCAATCGGTCGATCAGACCAAGGCAATCAAGACCATCAAGCGAAAGATCACCGATTTGCAGAAAATGACCATAGAGGAACAGAAAAAAGCGGTTAGATCGGGATATGATATGGACATCATCCCGTCCGACCTTGCCACCTACGGCAATGAAGCGAAAAAGCTCCTGCAGGATTTGCAGAGCCGAAATGAGCGAATGTTTCTGCTAACCTTTTTGGTGGTAAACACAGCCGATACCAAACAGCAGCTTGACAATAATGTATTTCAGGCAAGCTCTATTGCACAGAAATACAACTGCCAGCTCACAAGGCTTGACTTTCAGCAGGAAGAAGGTCTGATGAGCAGTCTGCCGCTGGGTTACAATCAGATAGAAATCAAGCGAGGTTTGACTACTTCAAGCGTCGCTATTTTTGTACCCTTTACCACACAGGAGCTTTTTCAGAATGACAAAGAAGCTCTGTACTGCGGTATCAATGCGCTGTCCAACAATCTGATTATGGTGGACAGAAAGAAGCTCAAAAACCCAAACGGCTTGATTCTCGGCACACCCGGTTCGGGTAAGTCCTTCTCCGCAAAACGTGAGATTGCCAATGTGTTTCTCGTTACGGATGATGATATTATCATCTGTGACCCCGAAGCTGAATACGGTCCGCTGGTGGAACGCTTGCACGGACAGGTTATCAAAATCTCTCCCACATCAAGCGACTATATCAACCCGATGGATTTGAATCTCAATTACAGCGATGATGAAAATCCTCTCAGTCTGAAATCTGACTTCATCCTCTCCCTTTGTGAGCTGATCGTCGGCGGCAAGGAGGGACTTCAGCCTGTCGAAAAGACCATCATCGACCGTTGTGTTCGCCTTGTTTATCGGGAATATCTCAATGACCCTGTTCCCGAAAAAATGCCAATTCTCGAAGATCTGTACAATGCTCTCCGAGAGCAGGACGAAAAGGAAGCACAGTATATCGCAACGGCACTTGAAATCTATGTCACAGGTTCGCTGAATGTATTCAATCACCGAACTAATGTGGATATTCAAAGCCGCATTGTGGCGTATGACATCAAGGAGCTGGGAAAACAGCTCAAAAAGATCGGTATGCTCATCGTACAGGATCAGGTGTGGAACAGAGTCACGGTCAACCGTGAAGCACACAAATCCACACGGTACTATATCGACGAAATGCACCTTCTTCTGAAAGAGGAACAGACTGCGGCATACAGTATCGAAATCTGGAAACGATTCCGTAAATGGGGCGGTATTCCGACAGGTATCACACAGAATGTCAAGGACTTGCTTGCCTCCCGTGAGGTGGAGAATATTTTTGAAAACTCCGACTATATCTATATGCTCAACCAAGCAAGCGGAGACCGTCAGATTCTTGCAAAACAACTCAATATTTCACCCCATCAGCTCTCGTATGTCACCCATTCCGGTGAAGGCGAAGGGCTTCTTTTTTATGGCTCTGTAATCTTACCCTTTGTAGATCACTTCCCGAAGGATACGGAACTCTACCGGATAATGACCACCAAGCCGCAGGAACAGACAAATACAAACTGAAAGGATACTAAAATGATGGAAAATAGAATTAAAATATTTAGTAGCAATGAATTTGGAAATGTCAGAACAGCATTTGACAACAATAAATGCCTTTTTTGTGGTTCTGATGTTGCGGCTGCTTTGGGGTATTCCAAACCTGCAAATGCAATAAGTAAATATTGTAAAGGGGTCACCATTTTGATGACCCCTTCCAATGGAGGTCCACAAAAGACAAAGTTCATCAACGAAGGTGATGTGTATCGTTTGATTGCACACAGTAAATTGCCAACTGCAGAACGATTTGAATCATGGGTATTTGATGAAGTATTACCTTCTATTCGTAAGCATGGTATCTACGCAACGAATGAAGCATTTGACAAGATGAGTGCAGACTCTCGTATGATTGAAGTTTATCGTAAAGCAGTTGAAGCCGAGCGTGAACAGAAAGATATACTTTTGGATGCAGTAGCTGAAATGCACCCTAAAGTAGAATATTATGATGCCTTTATCAATCCAAACGAGTGTACCAACATCCGCATTACGGCAAAGGAACTTCGTGTCCCCGAACGCAGATTCGTACAGTATTTGCTGAAAAAACGATATATGTATCGTGCCCCATCAGGTCAGCTTATGCCCTTTACTAAATACCAGCAAAAAGGTCTGTTTAAGGTAAAAGACTATTATAGAAGTGGACACATGGATGCATATACGCTCTTTACTCCTGCAGGCAAAGACTATTTCCGTCAGCTTGTGCAGGAAATCATTGATTTCAATACACCCGCAAAAGCAAAAAACAACTGAGATATTGGAGGTAACTGCTTATGAACAACGATGAAATGGTACTGATTCACGAAAACACCTATCTTAGCCACGTCAACGACAAGGTTCGCCTTTATGCCATGCTGAAACAGCTTATCCATCAGATTCGCTATTTCGACCGTGATAAGGACTATATGGCTTTGATGGGGACAGCCTGCCGCATTGACAGAGTGTGTGAAGAGATGTTTGACACATGGGAGATTCCCAAGTCTTATGTCACCACGGGTGATGAAAGAGATTTGATCGATCTCATGGATTCCGAACTGCTCGATCCCGAAGAAGCCGGATATGTTCTCTGCGATGAGGACTGTGACTGCTGCTGTCCCTGCGGGGATGATGAACGCTGCTGTGAATATGCGGAACGAATCGAACAGGAAAACAGTGATTCAGCGGAAGAACCCGGTGAGGACACCAACGAAGTTGAGGAATTTATGGTGGACTTCATGGACATCATGCACGAGCTGTTCGGGGAGAATATCAAAATCCACATTCGTGTGGAATGACCGTCAGACAGTATGCGCGGAGGTGATGCCGTATGAGTAAACGCTCACCCCGTCTGTTGTTTACCGAGGAAGAAAAAGGCACACCGGAGCTGCAAAAGGTAATCAAAAAAGCCAATAAGCAGATGGATAAGCTCGATAAAGCGGAAGCGAAAATCCCGAAGAAAACCGTAAAGAAAAAGGAACGTGTTGTGGACGAAAAAACAGGCAAAGTCACGACACGCCTGTACTTTGAGGAAGTGGATAAAAAGCGACCGCAATCTAAGCTGACTCATGAAATTGCCGCAGCTCCCGTGAATACACTCCTTGCCACATCTCACCGTGAGGTTCGGGAATCAGAAGATGATAATGTGGGCGTAGAAAGCGCACACAAGCTGGAAGAAGCTGCCGAGGGTGGTATGCGGACGGTTGAATCCGCATACCGTTCCCATCAGCTAAAACCGTATCGTAATGCCGACCGTGCGGAAGTTCAGGCAGACAAGGCAAACATCAAGGCTCTGCAAAATGAAGCACAGCGAAAGAATCCCGAATTTTCAAGTAATCCCTATTCACGCTGGCAGCAGAAACGGGCAATCAAGAAAGAGTACGCCGCCGCAAAAGCCGGAAAGAGTGCAAATAAAACGGCGAAGGCATCCGAGACTACGGCAAAAGCCGCAAAGAAAGCCGCTGAGGAAACGAAAAAGGCAGGCGAGTTTATCGCAAGGCACAAAAAAGGTTTTCTCATCGTTGGCGGTATAGCCTTTGTGATGGTATTCTTTCTGAATGTGGTATCTTCCTGCTCCATGATGCTGCAAGGCGGTATTTCCGCATTTGGCACAACCACCTATCCTGTGGAGGATAGTGATCTGCAATCGGCAGAAGCACAATATACAGTGCTTGAAAATGAACTGCAAGCATATATCGACACCTATGAATCCACGCATAGTTATGACGAGTATCACTATACGCTCGGTGATATTGAACACGATCCGTATGTATTGATGTCGGCAATCACAGCTCTGCATGGTGACGAATGGACAGTAGATGAGGTTGGCAGTATCATTCAAACTCTGTTTGATCTGCAATATGACCTATCCGAAACGGTTGTCCCCGAAACACGGTACAGAACCGAAACGAGAACAGATTATCAGACTTATATTGACCATAGCACAGGTGCGGTGTACCGTATTCCGTATGAATATGATGTGGAGGTGCCGTACACCTACTATATCTGTTATATCACGCTGACCGTCACCGATTTGGAATCGGCGGCAACAGGCATGATGACGGAGGAACAAAAGGAGCTGTATGACGTGTATATGCTGACCAAGGGCAATAAACCCGATTTATTTGAACCTGTGTCATAAAAAGTTTATAAAATATTCGCTTCATATATTGCTATTGTGCGGACAATCGTGTATGATATATGTATGAGAGATCGACATACGATCAATCTCTGCGAAAGGAGCGAAACGCACATGGCAAAATCAGCGAATCTGTATGCCCGTATCGAACCCGATCTCAAGGAACAAGCCGAAAGCATCCTTGCAGCTCTCGGTATTCCTGCATCGGGTGCAATCACGATGTTCTATAAACAGATCATTCTCCAAAAAGGACTTCCTTTTGAAGTAAAACTTCCGGAAGGTGTACCTTCGACTGCAAAATCTCTTGACATCACCACTCTTGATGAAGAAGGACTGAACGCAGAGCTGGAGAAAGGATTTGCGGACATTGAAGCGGGACGCACCAAGGACGCAAAAGGCGTGTTCGATGAAATCAAGTAGTCGATTGCTTTATTATGTTCAGAATAAATTCACACAGACCTATTGACAATATGGGATAAATCCTATATAATATTATTGACGGATATATTCAGTGACGGAGGTAAAACTAAATGCAGGAATTTGAAATAATTTTCTACGACAAACCTGACGGTAGTGAACCTGTAAAAGAATTTCTGTTATCCGTCGATGAAAAAATGAGAGCGAGACTATTACGAACAATTAACTTACTTGCCGAAAACGGAACAGCATTAAGAATGCCATATTCTGAACATCTTGTAGATGGGATATTTGAAATCAGAGCTAAAAGTGGCTCCAATATATCGCGTGTTCTATACTTTTTCGTCATAGGCAGAAAAATCGTTTTAACGAATGGATTTGTCCAAAAACACCCAAAGGTGAAATTGAACTGGCAAAAAAATACCGCAACGAATTCTTGAACAGGGAGGATCGGTAGTATGACCAACTATAAGGATTTTTTGAATGAACAGTTGAAAAACGAATCGTTCAAAAAAGAATATGATGCGCTTGATGCGGAATTTTCCATTATTCAAGCCATGCTTGACGCAAGAAAAGCGGCAGGACTTACGCAAAAGGATTTGGCAGAGCGAACCGGTATTGCTCAGGCGGACATCAGCAAGTTGGAAAATGGAAGTGCTAATCCTTCTTTGAGGACACTTCAGAGATTAGCAGATGGCATGGGGATGAAGTTGAAACTGGAGTTTGTTCCCATAAATCAGTAAAATGCAAGTCAAATATTAATTAAGCACAGAAAGCATTTACCTTCACAGGTAGGTGCTTTTTCTGTGCAGATTGGAGGTATCATGAACCCCAAAGTTGCAAAATTGCGAGAGGAACGAGAGAAAAACAATAAGAAGATCGCTTCTCTGCAGGCAAGAAACAAAAAGATCGATGAAGATATTATGTCCATCGAAAATACGGACATTATCGGCATGGTGCGTGAAAACGCTCTGACACCCGATATGCTCTATGAGCTGATTCGTGCGATGAAAAAGAATCCGCTTCCCATGCCGCCCCAAAATACCGAAGAAACGGAGGAAACCGAGCTTGATCAGTAAAACGAAACTATTGTCCGTTCTGTTGGCTGTTGTGCTTTGCATGACAGCCTTTTCTGTTACAGCATTTGCGGACGGATATTATGCGTCCAACGAAGATGGCGACAATACGCCGCCCGATTCGCTGGATAACATCACCGTGTCAACGGAGGATGTAAAACTCCCCGAAAATCAGGGCGGTGATCGTCTGACGCCGGACGGAAATATGACCCTGATCGATGATATACTCCAAAGCGAAAGTTTTGAGAGTGTGGAATCTGAGCTGAAAGAAAAGCAATTCATTACGGTTCAGTCCAAGAACGGCAACTACTTCTACCTTGTCATTGACCGTGACGGAGCTTCGGAGAATGTATACTTTCTGAATCTTGTGGATGAAGCAGACCTTCTTGCACTTATGGAGGATGGCGAAGCAGAAACCACTCCTGCCGTATGTTCCTGTACCGATAAGTGTATCGTCGGAAACATCAATACCGCATGTGAAGTCTGCCATACAAGCATGAGTGCCTGTGTCGGTAAGGAAACTGTGAAAGAACCCGATCCCGGCACAGATACCGATAAAGAACCGACTGATGAACCCAACCCCAACGAGCAATCCGGCAACAGTATGCTGATCGTTGTGGTACTTGTACTTGCCCTTGTCGGCGGCGGTGCTGTATATTGGTTCAAATTCAGAAAACCCAAGGATAACACTTCCGGCAATAACGATCTTGACGATTATGATTACGGACAGGACGATGAGGACGAAGAAACCGAAATCGACGATGCCGATGTCATGAATGAAGCAGAAAAAATGGAAGATGAAGGAGAATAATCAATGATGAAACGACTTGTAGTAGCAGAAAAACCGTCTGTTGGAATGTCCATTGCCGCTGTCCTCGGTGCAAAAGGCAGAAATGAGGGATATATCGAAGGACACGAATATATCGTAACATGGTGCTTCGGACACCTTGCCGAGCTTTCCGGACCCGAAGCATACGATGAAAAGTATGCAAAGTGGAGATATGACGATCTTCCCGTTGTTCCCGCAAACTGGAAGTACAAGATTTCCCGTGATAAATATCAGCAGTTTGAAACGCTGAAACAGCTCATGAACCGTCCCGATGTATCGGCTGTAATCAATGCCTGTGATGCAGGACGTGAGGGAGAGCTGATCTTCCGCAATATGTATCAGCTCACGGGATGCAATAAGCCGATCCTGCGCCTTTGGATTTCCTCGATGGAGGATGCTGCCATTGAGCAGGGATTCAAGGAACTGCGAGACGGCAATGAATACGACAATCTCTACTCTGCCGCACGATGCCGTGAAATGGCAGACTGGCTTGTGGGAATCAATGCAACCCGTTTGTTTTCGGTACTCTATCACCGTACCCTGAATGTGGGACGTGTGGTATCTCCTACACTTGCACTCATCGTACAGCGTGAAGCGGAGATCGATGCATTTAAGCCGGAACCGTTCTACACGGTAAATCTGGGCTTCAACTATTTTTCTGCCGCAAGCGGAAGATTCAAGAACAAAAGTGAAGCGGATACCTGCGCGCAGAAATGCCGCAGTAATACCGCTGTTGTGAAGCAGATCGAACGCAAGGAAAAGTCCGAAAAAGCTCCTGCACTTTACGATCTGACCTCTCTCCAGATAGAAGCGAACCGTGCTTTTGGCTTTACGGCACAGCAGACTCTTGATTATGTGCAGAGTCTTTATGAAAAGAAGCTCTGTACCTACCCCCGTACCGACAGCCGCTATCTGACCGATGATATGGAAAACAGCGTCCGTGCGCTCATTCTGTGCTGTGAAAATCTCTGCGGTGTGGAAGCTCCC
>CAZPPN010000033.1:7988-10653 GCA_964588425.1 uncultured Ruminococcus sp.
CCCAAGCATTTCACCGAGGATTCGCTTCTCTCCGCTATGGAAACAGCAGGAGCGAAGGATATGCCCGAAGATGCCGAGCGAAAAGGTCTCGGTACTCCCGCAACCCGTGCAGGAATCATTGAAAAACTCATTGCAACAGGTTTTGTGGAGAGAAAGAAGAACAAGAAAACCGTGAATCTCATTCCTGCTCACACGGGTGTATCTTTGATTACCGTTCTTCCCGAACAGCTTCAGTCTCCGCTTCTTACCGCAGAATGGGAAAACAAGCTCAAGATGGTGGAACACGGTGAAATGGATGGCGATGCTTTTATGCGCGAGATCAGTTTGATGGTCAATGATCTTGTAAAAACCTACTCCATTATCAAGGGTGCGGAAGTTCTTTTTCCACGCCAATATTTTGGCGGTCGGGTCAGGGATGTGATCGGCAAATGCCCCCGCTGTGGTGGCGATGTCACCGAAAGCAAGATGGGATTCTTCTGTGAGTGCAACGAATGTAAATTCGGCTTGTGGCGTGATAACAAGTTTCTGTTCGGCAAAAAGATCGTCCTTTCAAAGAAAATGGCGGCGGCACTTCTGAAAAACGGTCGCGTTTCCGTTAAAGGTATCTTCTCCGAGAAAACAGGCAGCTCCTACGATGCTGATCTGATTCTCACCGACAACGGTGAAAAAACGCTGTACTCTCTTGACTTCGGAAAGGAACACGCTTTATGAAACTCTCGCCGGAAGAACGGGAAACGATCATCCTGTATAACGAAGCGGCGGAGACCGCAAGCGTATATACCCATGATCCGAAGCTAATCGTGAAACTGAAACGACTTCATGAAAAATATCCCGATAAGGTTTATTCCGAAAAGACCCGTCAGCACGGTTCAGACAGATGTGCAAGCTATATCGTTCCGAAACGCTGTGTAAGCGTCCGTGAGCCGTACAGCGAAGAACGGCGCAAAGCTGACAGCGAACGTGCCAGACAAGCAGGAATTGCCCCTCCCAAAAGGAGCGTAAAGTCCGAATAAGAAAACGAACATTGCCTCCGTATGGGGTTGATTATGCCCATGCGGAGGCTCTATTTTTTGGTGCCAAAGGAGACCCAATGACAACTATAATACACCTTGCCGTACTGTTTTTCGCAAAAGTCCTTGACAATGCGCTCGGTACGGCGAAAACCATTTTAATTCAGCGCAACAGATGTCTGCTTGCAGGCGTTGCACTTGCGCTGTCCAACTATATCTATTTCTGCATTACCAAAAACATCGTGACCGCAGATAACAATTTCGCAATCGTTGTTGTTTCTATCGCCAGCGGTGTCGGCTGTTGTCTTGCCGTTGCGCTGAACAATAAGCTGTCCAAGGAGAAAACATATGTCAACGTCATTATGTCCGACGATAAGGAAGCTATGCAGAAGCTCCGCGACTACCTTGCAGAACAGCATATCACCAATGTGGCAACCGACAGCTATACCCGTGACTGGAATGCCAAAACAATCACGATCACAGCGTATGCCGAGACCAAGAAAGAGAGTATGCTCATCAACCAATATATCGAAAACAGTCCTCTGAAATTCAAACGTGTAATTCAGAAAGGCTGACGAGAAAGGAGACCGATATGCCCGAAAAGCAAACCACAAAGGAACGGATGAAAGAGATCATCGACAGCATAGAGCAAGGCATTAAAGACCTCTTTCAGTCCGATAAGTACACTCAATATCTACGCACCATGAGCCGTTTCCATAAATACAGCGTAAACAACACCATGCTCATCTATATGCAGAAGCCGGACGCAACGCTTGTCTGCGGCTTCAACCGCTGGAGAGATGAATTTGAACGCAATGTCCTGAAAGGCGAAAAAGGAATCAAGATCATCGCTCCCACACCGTATAAAAAGAAGATCGAAGAGGCAAAGCTCGATCCCGATACCAAACTTCCGCTGCTTGATGAGGACGGTAAGGTGATAACCGAAGAAAAGGAAATCAAGATTCCCATGTTCAAGCCTGTCACCGTATTTGATGTATCTCAGACCGAGGGGAAGCCGCTTCCGCAGCTTGCGACAGATCTCAGCGGTAATGTACAGAATTACGAGATTTTCATGGAAGCTCTGCGCCGATCTTCGCCTGTCCCCATCACCATTGAACCGATGGCAGACGGTACGGATGGATTCTTTTCGCTGACCGATCAGAGAATCGCCATCCGTGAGAGTATGAGCGAGATTCAAACCGTTTCTGCGGTCGTTCATGAGATTGCACATTCAAAACTCCATAACAATAAATCTAACGAAGCTCTGAATGCGGATAACATTTTTGTATCTGCTGAATTAGATGGTAAGCCGATCCTGTTTTCAGACGCAAGAGTAGAGGACAGCATTGTTCCCGAAGGTATGTATCGATATGAATTCAGAAGCTCAGAAATATCATCTAATATTCCCGATGCTATTGGGATTAATGCAGGAGAGCGTTTTATGGGAACAATTATTACTGCTGTTCCTATTGAATTAGATAATGGATTTACTGAATTTAATGTTAATTTTCTTCGCTTTGATAAAAGCAAAACAATCAAAGATTTTTATGAAGAAATATACCCTGACACTATTCAAAAAAGTCGTAACACCGAGGAAGTGGAAGCCTTATGCTCATATTCCCAAAATGCTCATGATTATCAAAATAGCTCATAAA
>CAZPPN010000034.1:0-1367 GCA_964588425.1 uncultured Ruminococcus sp.
CACAAAAACATATTCGGAATCAGCAAAGGAACACTCATATATACCGCTCACTTTCAGCGGATAATACGTCATGACGCTGGATTTGAAGTACAGATCGTTTTCCTCGCCGGCGGTGAGATATCCGTGAGTACGGTACATAATATTCGAGACTGCAATCTCTCCGTCTTTCGGCGGTTCGCCCCAGATATATTTTACGCTGAGATATTCATCAATCTCCGGCGTTTCGACGCACACTCTGCCGACGATAGAAGTATCATCCGACGACTCGAGAAGTGATGTATACGGTATGACGAATGTACTCTCGACGCGGTTATGCGTTTCGATATCCTCAGAAAAGTCGTTGTACATTCCGCGGATCAGGGCGTGGTGCGTTCCCCACATATTCCGTTGTATGTCCCTCATTGTGTATGATTCCATAAATTCAAGGAAAGTCATAACGCAGGCGAGAAGTACAATTGATGTAATGAACACCGATGTATATGATTTTCTCCTGCGTATTACCTGCCGCGATGAATAGAAGAACACTTTGTTTATCATTTTTTTGATTTTATTCTTCATGCGAACACCTCTTCTTTTTCTACAACTGTAATTACTGTATTCAGTATAACACAAATGTCGTGTGAGGTCAAGAAATCCGAATGATTTTTTATTGACAAAAGTAAAAAACAGCGAATCCGATAAAAGATCCGCTGTGATTTTGTTGATAGTGACAGGTATTATTACCAACCGAATTTGTCGTAGTTGGGTTCAACAACTGTTTTGTTGTAATCGTTGCCGCCCGGGTAGTTCGCGCTCTTGAGGATACCGGGAGTGATGCCTTTTTCGAGGAGCTTTTCGACTGCCACGGATGTGATATTCCAGAGTATGTAATCGGATGCGATGCCGGATGCTGCTGCGAATTTTGCTTCGATTCCTTCTACGTCAAGCATAGCTTCAGCCGCGGGAGCACAGTTGTCGATTGTGAGTGTTGCGATTTCATAGAGTTTTTTACCGGAAGGATGTACGGGCTCCACTTCTCTTGCGTATTCCATGCTTGTGAAAGCGATTACGGTGATGCCGAGCTTTACCGCTTCATATGCGAGCTTTACAACGGATTCTGTTCTGCCGGATACGGAGCTTACGAACAGTACGTCGCCGGGGCGGAAGTTGGACTGTTGGAGAGCATATCTTTCAGCCGCGCCGTATGAGTCGATACCGAGATCGGATCTGTCACGCTTTCTTGCGCCGTTCTCAACGCTGAGATTGTATGAGAAATGCTTATAGAAGATTGGGCCGCCGCCTCTGTAAATAACGTCATTTTCGATGCTGTGGCAGATACCGCTGAAGAATACGCAGCCGCCGTTTGCTACGCTTTCTGCAATGATCTC
>CAZPPN010000034.1:1377-10624 GCA_964588425.1 uncultured Ruminococcus sp.
ACTTTCAGCGATCAGTTCACCGGCTTTGATCATATTTTCGGTCTGTGTATCTCTTACTTTCTTGAAGAGATCGTCAACTGCCTTCTGATATCTCTGCATTAACATGGTTTGAGTCTCCTTTATTTTTTGATATTGAAAAGGTATTCTGAGTAATTTGTACGGAAAAATTCCCTGTCGCTTTCTTCGAACTTTCCGTTTTCGGCGTAGTAATGTCCTATGACAGATCCAACGATCGGTTCAAATTCGGGAACGATGATATTTATGCCGCTGTCTTTTTCGGTAACGGTATTTTTGAAATTGGCGAACATCAGCGGATGTCCTCTCCAGACGCTTCCGGAGATTGTCACCGGTAATGTATTCGGAATATTATTGATACGCATCAGCGCGAGAAGCTGTTCTCCGAGAGATCTGCCGGTATCTTCTATGATTTTCAGCGCGATCCTGTCTCCTGCATATGCGGCTTTTTCGACAACGGGAGCGCATGATGCAACACAGGCGGCTGGGGATTTATCTGGGGCACTGTATATTGAAAATATTGCGTCGCGGAGGTCGGATCTTCCGAAGTGCTCTGTAATGAGATCCTCAAGAAGCGTTTTCTCTCCTCTGCCCTCGTAGCTTTTGATAGCGCAGTCAAGTGCGATGCGTGACATCCAGTAACCCGAACCTTCGTCCGAGACAGCCGCTCCGTATCCGCCGAGGATATATGTCTTACCCTTAAATTTTGCGAATGTAGTCGAGCCTGTGCCCGAAAGCGACAGTATTCCGTCTCCGAATATTCCGGCAGCGTACAGTCCGAGACCGAGTTCACCGTATGATTCGGATGATCCGACGGTACAGTATTCGCTGAGTCTGTTCAGAAGATATCCGTCATATATACCCGAAACTTTTGCGATTTCCGTATCCGGTGTTATACCGAGCTGGCTGAACAACGATTCAACATTGCTGTCGATCAGATTCTGTGAAGTTGTATTCTGACGCATACTGCCTGCGCGCGCGGTTTTAAGAGGCCGGAAGCTATCGTCATAGAGTATAGCCGCAACTTTTGTTCCGCCGGAATCTACTGCGAGATATTTGTGCATATGTATCCTCCAGTTCGATTGAATTACGCAGGATCACATATAGAAAATATTGTCCTTATATTCGGAGAATATCTTTGCGTTGTGCTCGTCTCCGCCGTTGAGATTTGCGCTCATGAATACGGGGGGACGATACCGTCTGCGATCATTTTTTCAACAGATTCGATTATAAGCGCGTTGATTATTGAAGTACCGACCGCTGTGGATGTGGGGCCGATCTTTTCTTCGAGTCCATCGAGAGTAATAGCGGCATCACCGATTTCTCCGCAGTTGTCGATGACATAGTCGCATGATTCAAAGAGACGCTTTCCGCTGGGATGTCTTGACGACACGGAATTGGAGTAATTGAGGTTGGTGATGCACACGGTTCTGACACCGATTTTCTCAGCCTCGATTGCCATATCGACAGGTACGGTATTTCTACCCGATACGGAATGCAGGATGAGAAGGTCGCCACTCTTTACGTGATTCTGTTCAAGAATGATCTTTCCGAGACAGGGGAGTCTTTCAAGCTGACTTGTCATTGTGATCGGACGAGTATTGAGCATGAATCCCGGGAAGAATATCGGGTTGATAACCGCGAGTCCGCCTGTTCTGTAAAAAACTTCCTCGGCAATGATGCCTGCGTGGGAACAGCCGAAAACAAAGACATTGTTCTTTTTCTCGATCGTTTCAGCGAGAAGATCTGCGATTTCACGGATCTTTTCTTCCTGGGTATTCCACGCTTTTTCGATACATTCGGTTACATTTCTGATATAATCTGAGCCTCTCATACTGTATCTCCTTGTTGTTCCGTAATCTTTATGTTTTCATTAAAACTTATAATTTATTATAAAATAAACCAACAGAAATTGCAATACATTTTCCAAAAAACAGAAAAGAAAATTCAGCCCGTCCGACCTATGCAAACCGGATGAGCTGAATGTTTTCAATCAATAAATATTCTTGTTTTCACGGTACTTCTGCCATACGACTTCAAAGAAATCGTCTGATGAAGGTACGGGACGGACATCACGCCATGTGTTTGTGCATCCGTCTTTTGAGAACACTGTCTCCTGCACCTTGGTATTGAACGATGCATCTGCGGCTGTGAAGCGGAACACTTCATCAAGTCCGTCACGGAGAGAGCCGTTATCGTCTGTGTAGAGGGATGAGCCTCTTGTTCCGCCGACTTTTTCGGAGAAATCGAGAACTGCCGAAAGAACTGTGATCTGCGCGATAAGGATATCTCTGAGCTTATATGCTTGATAGATCTGATCCTCTGATGCGACTCCGACATTTTTCTCGAAATTCGCAAGTTCTTCGTTAGCTTCATTGAGAGCTTTGCGGATGTTTTCGGGGTTTCTGATAGCGGCGCCGTAGTCACTCATTCTTCTCTGAGCTGCGGCAAGCTTTTCGTCTGCGTTATCTTCACCTGCAAGAATCGCCGAAACAAAGCTGTCCTGAGCCTTGATTTCATCTTCGATGATTGCGGCAAATTCTTCTTCGGAGCACATTTCTCTGTCGCTTGCGGAAATATACTGTGATGCACGGAGAGATCCGACCTGACCTGAGTTGAGTGCGCTGCCGCCCGGTCTTGTAACGCCGTGAGTACCTGCAACCTCACCAACTGCAAAAAGTCCCTTGAGTGATGTCTGCCACCAGAGGTCGACTGCGAGACCGCCGTTGCAGTGCTGAGCGCAGAGGGCGATTTCAAGCATTTCGCTCTCGAGGAAAAGTCCCTTTGAGGCATAGAGGTCAACGGCAGGCTTGTTCATGTGGAGAAGTCTTTCAAGAGGATTTCCGAAGCACGCGCCTGCATTTTTCAGATATGTGAGTGCTTCTTCGCTGAGCTTATCGAATTCGATGTTTTCGAGACCGAAAGGATTCTTGCGGTAGTCGAGATAAACTCTGCGCTTTTTGATTACGCATTCGCGATAAACGAGAAGGTCGATAACGGATGATCCGCTCATTACTTTTCTGCTGTCGAAAGGCCACTGATAGCCTTTGAGGAACACCATTGAAAGTGCTTCGTAAGGATCGCTGAAGTAGTCGAGGAGGAATTCGTGTTCTTCGCCGTTTTCGTCAACCGATACGAATCTGGGGAGTACCTGCATATATGTGCCGGATACATTCCATCTGGGTGCAATAGATGCAAGTCCGTACTGCCATTCCGTGAGGTTCTGCGCTGCTGCTCCGGATTCAAGAGCTACGCCTGTTGAGCCTGTATGACATTCGGGATAAACGCTGTCTGCGTAAATTCCGGCAGGACCGCCTGTTGCGTAAACTGCATTTGAGCATCTGAATGCTGTATAGCCGCCGTTTGCCTTATCGAGCGCGATGATTCCGACGAGTCCGTTTTCGTTTTTCAGAATTTTTACAACAAGGAGATTGCCGTAAATTTTCACGCCGAGCTTTTCTGCCTGAGCTTCAAGCGCTTCGGTCATGAATTTTGATGTGAGAGGACCTACCGATGTTGCTCTCGCGTACGGGTCGTGGTCTGTTTTATATCCGATATACTCACCGTAGCGGTTCATCGGAAACTGAACGCCCTGCTCACAGAGATTGAGGAAGCATCTTGCGGAAAGTGCTGCTTCGCAGAGAGCGTTGTCGCCGTCCATTGATCCGCAGGCGAAGAGATCGGATGCCATCTGACGGACGCTGTCCCTGTTGTCACCGCCGAGTCCGAGTTTATAATATGTCTGTTTGTCGCTGCCGGTATTTCTGGATGTTCCGCAGTTGACGCCTTCGGTAACGATTACTACGTCCTTGATACCTTCCTTTTTGATGCGGCACGCTGCGTTGAAACCTGCGGCACCTGTACCGATTACGACAGTATCAACAGATACGATATTGATTCTGCCGCTCATTACAGCCTCCGGATATGGAATCCGCCGTCTACATCAAGAGACTGACCGGTAATGTAAGGAAGCGAACCGTTTACAAGTGCATATACTGCGTCTGCGATATCGTCGGGCTGACCCCAGCGCTTGATGGGAAGGAGACCGCCGTCGATAAGTGCGTCATATTTTGCCTGAACCTTTTCTGTCATGCCTGTCGCGATGATGCCGGGTCTGATTTCGTTTACCATGATGCCGTACTCTGCGAGTCTGTCAGCGAAAAGTGTTGTGATCATGGAAACGCCTGCCTTGGAGATGCAGTATTCGCCGCGGCTTGTGGAGCTTGTATATGCGGACATGGAAGATATGTTTACGATAGCACCCTTGTTGTCACCTTCATTCTTGATCATTTCACGGGCTGCGAGCTGTGTGAGGAACATTGTACCCTTGGTATTGATATTCATTACGAAATCATAGCTTTCCTCTGTCATCTCGAGAATATCGTTTCTTACCTTGGGTGCAACACCTGCGACGTTTACGAGGATATCGATTCTTCCGTACTTTTCAACAGCCGTCTTTACATATTTTTCTCTGTTTTCGGATTTGCTGAGGTCTCCCTGGATATAGGAAAACTCTCCTTCGAGCTTCTCGGGCATTTCCGGAATTACGTCCATGCCGTATACTGCGATTCCGTTTGCGAGTAATTTCTTTGCAGTAGCCTTACCGATGCCGCCTGCAACTCCTGTTACCAATGCGATTTTCATATTATGTCTGACCTTTCTTTTTTATTCTTTGATTATATTATTTACAGAACTGATTGAAAAGCGGAAGATATACTTCACGGTCTCTGATAACACATCCCGGTGTGCTTCCTGCGCGCATAACCTGTGTGCACTTGGAGCAGGCTATGCAGAGCTTTTCCTTTTTCATGCCGCCGTTATTGATGATATCGTTTGCGAAATCGGGATATGCGAATATTGTTCTTCCGAATCCTGCGAATTCAAATGAACCCTCGTTTATGAATCCTGCGGTTACGTTGGGTGCCTGATTTCCGAGGAATGACACAGCAGAACAGATAAGTGCGATCTCGGGAACGGCTTTTTTAAGGATTGCTGTGCCGCCGAGGACTCTTTCAACACCAACGAGAGGTGCTTCGGGATGCTCATATCCGCCGACTGCGAACGGACGGTTTACATGAGGATTGAAATAGGGGTTACCCATTGTGATATTGAGAAGATCCACGCCGAGTGATGCAAGCTCTTTGAGGAGTGCGATCGGTTCTGTGGGATCAAACTCGAGACCGCCATCCTTGGATACGCCGAATCCGTAGGGGTACTCGAATCCGTCGTAAACATTGAGTCTTGAGGATACGATGAAGTCTTTTCCGCAAGCATTTATGGCTCCTGCTATGCTTTCGCGGAGGAGTCTGGTTCTGTTCTCAAAGCTGCCGCCGTATCTGCCGTCTCTGTTGAATGCGGAAAGAAGCTCGGAATTGAGGTATCTGTGGCAGCACTTAATGTCAACGCCGTCAAAACCTGCTTTTTCTGCAAGCTGAGCGCCTTTGACAAGAGCTTCACCAACACCGTCTATGTATTCGTCGGTAACGATTCTGTCAGCGGAGATCGGGTTATCCTTTTCGAAAATGGGGTTGTTGTAAGCAATCAGCGGGGCGGTTTTTCCCTCGGGTTTGGAGTATCTTCCGGAGTGTGTTGCCTGCATGATTACAACGGGTTCGATTCCGTTTGCTTTGAGTGCGTCGTTCTTGATATTTTCAACGATACGCTTGTAGTTGTCGAGATTTCCGTCGTGGATGTAAAGCTGTCTCGGATTTGCTCTTGCTTCGGGAAGAACAGCGGTTGCTTCAAACCAGATAAGTCCGGCGCCGCCTTCGGCAAATCTCTTGTAGCGTCTCTTTGTCAGCTCATCGGGGCTTCCGTCTGCCTCTCCGTCACATCCTTCCATTGCCTGGCATACGAGACGGTTGGCGAATTTCTTGCCGTGAACCGTAATGGGAGACGCGAGAACGTCAGTATTATCCGAATAAGGCATCGGACGGCTGAGCTCGCTGTTGTCTCTCAGAAAGTCTTCTTTTGTAGTATATACTGTTTTGTTCATGGTAACTCCTGATTCGTTTATAGTTATCTGATTATATTATAAAACAGTCAAGCGGATTTTTATATACAAATATTGCACATAATTATGTAAATCTTGCTTTATTTGTTTTTTTGTGATATGATATTACAAAGACATATGCGAGGCGGTATTATGGAATCTCTTATTTTATCTGCAAAATATCACGACAATCTTTCAAGTCAGCCGAGTCACTATCACGACTGTCATCAGCTTCTGTTCATTGCTGACGGAGAGGCTGATGTTATCGTAGGAAAATCGAAGTTCCCGGCGGCGAAGGGATCGCTGATTATTACAAACAGATTCGAAAACCACTCACTGACGATACGATCCGAAACTTACAAGCGGTATTTCGTCAGAATAACTCCGACTCTTCCGCATTACGGCGACGAGAGGGACAGGCTTCTTTCAATTCTGACAGACAGAAGCGAGAAATTCACCAATGTCATTGACACATCAAAGAGCTTCAACAGATTTATTGACTGCTTTTCTGCTATTGCTGAGGAACAAGCCTGCTCTTATCCAATGAAATCTCTGAGGAGTGACATACTTCTGTTTGATCTGCTGATACTTTTGTACAGGGAGTATCCCGATTTATTCACGGAAAGCTCTGACAAAAAAATCGATGTTATACGCGACATGGAGCTGAGATTCAGAGAAAGCTATGATTTGGAATATTCCCTGTCTTCCCTGTCCGAGGATTATCATCTGAACCGATACTATCTGTCTCATCTTTTCAAAAAAGTTACCGGCTATTCTGTAATGGAATATCTCAGCCGATGCCGTCTTGCCGCTGCAAAAAGATATCTCACTTCGACTGATCTTCCGATAGGTGATATCGTTGAAAAATGCGGTTTCCGTGACAACAGCGATTTCAGCAGGTTATTCAAATCACAGAACGGTATGTCACCGTCCGAATTCAGAAAAAATTTCAGCAAATGAGTTATCCGTATTGCAATTTTGTATTTACTGTGGTAAAATGATTAAAACCGATTTTTGATATTTTACACAGGAGTCAAAGCATGACAGATATAATCTTTTCATTTGATACCGAGGACTTTACTTCCAACCGTGCGGCAGACGGTATTCTCCGTGAAGCTGAAATTCTTCGTGAAGCGGGGGTAAGAGGATGCTTTGTTGTAGTCGGGCTTGTTGCCGAGCAGCTTATGAAATGGGGCAGACGTGATGTTATTGAAGCACTCTCACATCACGAACTCGGACTGCACTCATACGGACACAGTATGCATCCCATCATCAACGAATACACCGATATTGAAGATTTTGATGCTGCACGCGAGGAGTTTATCAGACAGGAAACAAAAACGATATATCTCATGAAGCAGGCGTTCGGTACTGACGAATTCACAGCTTCCTGTCCGCCCGGAAACCAGCATTCATATGTTTCCATGTACGGTTATTCCGATCTCGGGATTCCGATGTTTGTTGACTCTCCTGCGGATACTGCTGACGGCCGCGGTTCGTTCTACTGCAATATGTATCATGTAGCATACAATGTCTGCATGGAAGAGATTTTCTTCAGCGGCGGAGAAAAAGAAATCAGAGAGATGATCGACTCTCTTGCCGAACGTGACCATGCGGTTATTTACACGCATCCGCACATGAGTCTTTTCCCTCGTCACTGGGACGGTCTGAATTTTTACAAAAAGAATATGTATCCTTTCGGCGAATGGGTTGAGGGTGATATGCGTACTCCTGAAGAAACTCAGAGATTCTTTGACAATATGCGTCTGACGGTTGAGCTTATCAAAAAAGACAAGAGATTCCGCATAACCACTTATTCGGAGATCGCGAAGTCGCTTGAAGCTGAAAACAACCGTGTGGTTATGCCCGATCTCATACCCGAAATCAGACGTCAGATCAAAGAGACGTTCTATCCGATGACTCTTCCTATTTCGCTGTCGATTGCCGATATTTTCAACGTCTGCCGCGATTTTCTGAGAGGAAAGACTTCTCATGTATGCGGAAAGGTTTACGGATTCCTTTCACAGCCGTATGCGATTTCCGAATCCGTTACGGTAACAGCGGATGATATTATTGAGTCTGCAAAAACTCTTCCCGAGGGCGGATTCCTGCCGACTGAAATTGCTGTTGGGGATGTTGTAATCGGGCCCGGAGACTGGATCCGTGCTGCGCTTGATGTTCTGTGCGGTCAGAAAGAGGTAACTCTCGTGCCGGATGTTCAGCTGCCCTCGCTCGACAAGCTGCCTGTCATCCGCGATCTCGATTATGCCGGTGGATGGAGATGGATGGCGAGTGACGAATTCGAGGATCGATATCTCTCCGAGCGTATGCGCCTGCAATGCTGGACCATGCGTTTCAGACGCGGAAGCTGCAGGTTGGATTGAATTGATTGAATAAAATAATATTGGCGTGTCGCTTTTTTACAGGAAAGAATGTAGTTAGCGGCACGCCTTTTTGTTATTTCAAGAATTAAGTTCTACTTTTTCGGACGTCTTGGGTGTTTCGACAGTTGCGACGGTCGCCGAGGGGGGTTCACCTCTTCGATCTGAGGAGCTGTGCATCCTCAACCAACATTTTGAAAAAGTTGGATCAAAACTTTTCTACTGACAAAAAACTTTTGTTTTCACTTATTTATACAGGATACAAGACGGAAGATCTGCTCCGCGGTATCGCTGAGATTTTTATATGAATTGTCGATATCCATTGCTTCTCCGAGACTGCACGGTTTTTTCAGAATCGGGAAAAATGCGTCAATACCATGTTCGTTACAGGTTCGGGCTTCTTCAGTCACGCATCCTGCGAGGGCAATCACGGGTTTCGAATACTTTTTCGCCAGCTTTGCGACGCCGACCGGTGCTTTTCCCATGCAAGACTGTCCGTCGAGTCTTCCCTCGCCTGTAATGACGAAATCGGAATCTTTGATATGTTCCTCAAGTCCGGTTTCTGTGATAACAAGCTCGACACCCGATTTCAGCTCACCGCCGAGATATGACATGAACGCAAATCCCATACCGCCTGCCGCACCTGAACCGGGATATTCGGGATCGGCTGATGGGTTTATCGATTTCGTCAAATCGGCATATAAAGCGAGAGAGACATCCATTATTCGGATCATTTCAGGTGTTGCGCCTTTCTGGGGTCCGTAGACCTCGCTGCATCCGTTATCACCGCAGAGAGGATTCTTTACGTCACACGCGATATTGAACACGCATTCTTTGAGTTCGGGGATTACGCGGTCAT
>CAZPPN010000035.1:0-10532 GCA_964588425.1 uncultured Ruminococcus sp.
CAAGGCGCGCGGCATCGTCCATTGTGCTTCCGGGGTGCGACGACATGAGGTACGGCACGAGGTACTGCTCCTTACCGCACTCGGCGGACAGCTTCATATACTTCTCGCGGAACTTATCGTACACCTCAATCGTCGGCTTGCCCATGTGCATCAGAGCGTTCGGGGCGCAATGTTCGGGTGCAACTTTGAGCTGACCGCTGACGTGATCGCGCACTAATTTTTTGAAGAACGCATCCGATTTATCCTCGAGGAGATAGTCGAAGCGGATTCCGGATCGGATGAAGACTTTCTTCACTTTCGGCAGGCTCTCGATCCGCTTCAGAAGCTCGATGTATTCCGAGTGATCTGCTATCAGATTCTTGCACGGCTTCGGGAACAGGCATCGCTTATTCGGGCATACGCCATGTTCAAGCTGTTTTCCGCACGCCGGTCCGCGGAAATTCGCAGTAGGGCCGCCGACATCGTGGATGTATCCCTTGAAATCGGGCATCTCTGTGATTAGCTTCGCTTCCGCAACACACGACTCGATGCTTCTTGAACGTACTGCACGGCCCTGATGGAACGCGAGCGCGCAGAAATTGCATCCCCCGAAACAGCCGCGGTTGTGCGTGATCGAGAATTTCACCTCGGATATCGCAGGAACGCCGCCGTCTTTTTCGTACATGGGGTGGTATGTGCGTGTGTAGGGGAGGGAATAAACCTCGTCCAGCTCTTCCGTTGACAGAGGCATCTGGGGCGGATTGACGACGAGCATCTTATCGTCATAGTATTCGACAATCGCCTTGCCGCTAATCGCATCGTTGTTGAAATACTGCAGCTTGAACGCGTCGGCATAGATCTTCTTGTCTTCTTTCAGCTCGTCGTAGGTGTAGCCGTTCGGCAGTCCATCATCGTCAAAGCCGGACGCACAGCCGAATGATTTCAGTTCTGTCGGGACTTCACCGCTTTTGACGAGATACGCGCATCCGCGGACGTCACGGATCTTCTTGACGGGCACGCCTTTGTCGAGGAGCTGTGCAAGACGAACGACACTTCTCTCGCCCATACCGTACATGAGGATGTCCGCGCGGCTGTCGATGAGAATTGAGCGGCGGACTTTATCGCTCCAGTAGTCGTAGTGAGCAAAACGGCGCAGACTGGCTTCGAGACCGCCGACAAGGATCGGGATATCGCCGTACGCTTCGCGGATTTTGTTGGAGTAGACGATCAGCGCGCGGTCGGGGCGGAGTCCTGCTTTGCATCCGGGGGAGTAGTAGTCCTCGCTGCGGCGTTTTTTGGCGGCGGTGTAGTGCGCTACCATTGAGTCGATATTGCCGGAGGAAACGAGGAATCCGAGACGCGGCTTGCCGAATTTTTTGAAATCCGCGGTGGTTTTCCAGTCGGGCTGTGGGAGCATCGCCACGGTGAATCCGTTGTGCTCGAGTACGCGGGAGATGATTGACGGGCCGAAGGAGGGGTGGTCAACGTAGGCGTCGCCGAAAACGTAGACGAAATCGGGCTGACCGGTAAGCTCTTCGGGGGTGGTGGGGAGGAAATTGTTCATGATTATCTCGCTGTAATGAAAGTTATATGATAATTATAACACACGGCGGGGGTTGTGTCAACGCAAAAAAAGACCCCCGAGAATCGGCTCGGGAGTCTTGTATCTTTAAGTTATAAGGTCTTACTTAAAAGATGAATTAGTGGTTTGTGTTGAGGTCGTATGTGTTTCCGTTAAATTTATCTTTGACTTGAGCAACATCAACGAGAACGAGCTTACCATCACTACCACGTTCAATATATGTTCTAGCATAGAACGTGAACTTATCAGTAGAGCCGTCTTCTTCAATGAATTCGTTCTCGATTGTAAGATCGACTACATACCTATTGACACCATCGAAATCGATTGTTGTATCAGCAAGGTCAACCTTGATACCAACTACGAGACCGCAGTCGTCGCAGATGAGTGTGTTATCAAAGTTGTCACCGAGAGTTACGATTGCATTAGTATTGCTAAGTTTGCCTTGAGCGGCAATCTTAACAGTTGTCTTATAGTCGTTTGTATCGTGTGTATTCACACCGAAGTTGTAACCGTACTTGGAGAGGTTAGCGTGTGTGATACCGTCGATACCAGCAAATGTAAGGTTCATGCTTGTGAGATCGTATTTGGTAGAAATCTTGTCATCAAGAGTATCATATGTGTAATCAATTGTACCAGTGATCTTTACATCTACACCATCAACCCGCTTTAAGAATTCATCGTTCGAAACAACATCGATAGATCCTGTTGTACCAGGCTTATCAGTTGCAGCTACGGAGTAATCATCAACATAAACGTATACAACAGCTGTCTTATCTTCAACATTGTAGATTACAGTTGCCTTGAGTGAATCTTCAACGAGACCAGCAGCTACGAGAGCCTTGTAGTCATCCTTGGAGAATGCCTCGATAGATGCTACTTCATACCATTCGTTTTTGAAGGATACAGAGTAAACCTTAGGATCAGCGCTTACAAGACCTGTATATTCGTAGTTGAATTCAAGCATATCCTTGGAGATGAGCTTGGAGAGGTCATTCTTAGCGAAGATGTTTTCAGATGCAACGAATTCGTCGATAAGGTATGTAGCTGTAGCCTTATGAACATCGTCATAGTGCTTTCTGAGGTCGTCCCAGTTGCCGGAGATACCGTCTTCGAGGATTACAGCCTTACCGTCAGCACCAAGTACTGTGGAGTAGATGTTGCCTACTTCGAGGTCTAAGTTGATACCGGCGCAAACCTGAGTCATGTTACCTGTGAAGATATCGAATGCTTCAACGATCTTACCAGTAGCGCCCTGGAGATACCAAGCGTAGTCTGTGTCGTAACCGTCGTAAACCATATCTGTGATAACATCTCTGAGAATTACAACCATGCTGTATTCCCAAGCATTGAGGTTGAATCCGAAGATGTCTTTAGCAGCAACGATGATGTAAGTGTTATCGTCGTTGTAGAGAACCTTACCTTCAACATGCCAGCCTTCACCGAGAGAACCGGAGTATACGTAGAAGGGCATTGTTTCGAGCATGTCAGCGTTGGGATCGCCAATGATGATAACCTTGAAGCCTTCGTTCTTAACGGGTGCAAGTTTTGCAGTCT
This sequence comes from uncultured Ruminococcus sp., assembly GCA_964588425.1. Taxonomy (GTDB): domain Bacteria; phylum Bacillota; class Clostridia; order Oscillospirales; family CAG-272; genus UMGS1696. Next base: position 3,116 of record CAZPPN010000035.1, read on the forward strand.
CTGTACCAACGCGAACGTAACCGTCTTCATAATAATCCTTGTCACTAGCATCGATTATAACGTTCTTAAGACCTGTTGTATCGAATGCGTTGTTCCAGTCAGCATTGCCGAGAGATGTTACGAAGTAAGCTTCCTTGTCAGCATCATAAGATGTGATCTGGTAAACTGTACCCTTTGTGAAGTCGTCATCGTAATCTGTACCGTACCAGAACTTATTGCCATACTGGTTGCCGTCGTAAGCTGCGATTCTGAACTGGTCATATACGAGAGCGTCTGTGGAGTAACCGTTAACAACGATGTAGTTGTCATTGGAAATGCCTGCGAAAGATTCAACAACGATGTAGTTGGAATCAGAAGCACCGATGGGTTCGAGGTGAACGATCTTGCCGTCAACTACTACGTATTCAACGAACTGACCGAAGATCTTTGCGAAGTATTCTGTGTAGAGAGCCTTTGTAGCTGTGTTCTTTGTAACGTAAGCGAAGGATGTACCGCCGAGAGTATCATATTCCCAGTTGTAGCTTGTTTCGCCGATTGTGATTGTGTTCTTGGACATTCTGTAGCCGTTAACAACGCCTGTAGCATAGAATGTGTCAACGTCTGTGAGGTCTTCAACATCGCCAACGAGCTTTTCAACTTCCTTAACGATCTTGATTTCCTTAGTTGTCTTGTTTACGCCGTAGATTACGTACTTAGCATCAGCGGAGGGTTCATAACCTTCTGCGAATACATAACCAACGCAATCGCACTGACCGTCAGCAACGCCAGCGGAGAGTACTTCTGTCACGTAAGAGTATGTTGCCTCAGCAGCCTTTGTAGCGTCGATAGCATACGATGTTGTAGAGAGGTCTGCGAGTGTGTAAGCCTTGAGGTCCTTCTTGTCGCACTTAGCGCACTTGCCGTCTGTACCTTCGGAGTACTTACCAAGTCTGTAAGCTTCGTAGATACCGTAAGCCTTGTCGTTGAGGTCCCAAATCTTTACGCTGGAGTAAGCGGACTTACCGGGCTTAGATGTGAGGACGTCATAACCGGTAACTTTAGCAGAACCCTTAACATAGAGGTTGCCAAGGAGAGCGTCAACATCGTCTTCATCAACGATGTCAACATATGTTGTGTCATTGAGAACGGAGAGCTTGAAGTAGCAATCAAGCGTTTCATCGTAGTACCAGTAAGGTGTAGAACCTGTTACCTTACCGTCTGTGTATTCGAGCTTAACAATGTTGCCTGTGGCAATTTCGAAACCGTACTGCTTGTTGCTTGTAACTGTTTCGATTGTTGTCATCTTTGTACCGTCAACGAGGATAAGTTCTGCTTCAACATAGCTGTCGTTAGCAAGAATGTTGTCGTAGTGATACTTTTCTGTGAGAGAGTACTTGTCGATGAGTGTGTTTACAGGGTAAGCGTCATCGATAGCCTTGCCTTCGTTGTTTGTGATACCAACGTTAGCAGCTGTAGCGATTACGTCGCATTCGATAGCCTTAACGAGTTCAACGAGGTCAGCTTCTTCATCAACGTTGAAGAGTGCTCTGTAGGGAACACCGAGTTCGAAATCACCTTCAGCTACGTAGTAAACGTTGCTGTCGAGTGTGCCGTCTTCTTCAACGATCTGGAAACCAACGAGACCGTCCTTAGCGGGAGAGCCACCCTGAACATATGCAGCTCTGTCTGTAGATGTAACGAGGATTGTTTCCCAAGCACGGTCGATGCCGAAGATGTTCATAGCGAGTGTTTCGCCGTTAACCTTAGCAAAGAGAGTGTTGTAGATGATCTGAGCAACCTGGCCACGGTTGAGGGGTGTTGTGTAAGCAACATCTTCGATACCTTCTGTGAGGCCGAGGTTTACTGCCTTTTCGATGTTACCCCAGGGCCATGTGAGACCTGTGTAACCGAGTGTACGTGTAGCCATTGCGAGAGCTTCACGGTATGTTACCTGCTGTTCGGGCTTGAAGGATCCGTCCGGATAACCTTCGATGATACCCTTCTGGTCAGCGTAGGAGATAGCTCCGTAGAACTTTTCTGCGCCTGTACCAGCGAGGTCAGAGTATGCGGAATCATTTGCAAAGTCGTCTTCCCAGAGCTTGTTTTCAAGCCAACCTGTGGAAATACGAGCTGTGAGGATAGCCATTTCGTAACGCTTAACGTCGTCGCCAGCGTGGATAAGGCCATCTTCCTTACCCTGCATGATGTCCTTATCCTGAAGGAACAGGATAGCTTCATCATACGGAGTGGGCTCTTCTACAACAACATCAGCGTCTTCGATTGCTGCGTCATCAGCAGCAGCAAAGGAAGCGCAGGAGATGCTCATGAGAAGAGCGAGAATCAGAGAAAGAGTCTTTTTCATCTTTTCTGTAGCTCCTTATAAAAATGTTAATAATCGTCAGGGTCTACGGAACGCCGATTCGTTCCACCCTGCGTACATATATTACCATAACCGGATTTTTATTGCAAGAGGTTTGGTTTTGATGTAATATAAGTGTAATATTAAAGGGCGTTTAATATTAAAATCAGCCATTTTCTGCAATATTTGCAACATTGTGGCGAGTCACGCTTGCTTTTTGGCGTCGCGAGTCGTATAATATCGGTATACGGAACAAAACGGGGAAAAGGACTGACGATGCGCGGATATTTGCGGATATTATCGATTTTTATCATTATATATATAACGGCATCCGTCGCGGCATCTGCGGTATCGGCGGCATCAGGGGACGGTATATCTCCGGTGATCGTGATTGACGCAGGTCACGGCGGTGAGGACGGCGGTACGGTCTCGGGCATACGGTACGAGAAGGAATACAATCTCATCCTCGCCGAGAATCTCCGTGACGCGCTTGAAGAGGACGGGCGGTTTACCGTAATCATGACGCGCGATGACGACACGTATCTGAAATTCCTCGAGAGAGCAATATTCGGGTATAAGACAGACGCCGATCTGATACTTTCCCTGCACTGCAACAGCAGTTACAGCAGAAGTATACACGGAAGCGAGGCATATATTTCGCTCGTCGATCCGTATTCCACCGCCGATCTTGCCGATGCGATGCTGAAAGGTATCGAAGACTCGGTCGGAATCGAATGCGGCAAAGTCGACACGCGCGAGGATACCGGCGACTCATACGGGGTATACTACTGGAACGAGTGGAAGAAGTGGGATATGCCGGGTGCGCGCAGTCTGGGGCAGAAAAGCGACTACTATTCGATACTGACATGGGGATCGAAGTTCGGCATACCGGCGATCATCCTCGAGCACGGCTATCTCTCAAACCGGTCGGACAGGCTGATCCTCGACTCTGATGCGAACCTCAAAAAGATCTCAGAGAGCACAGCCGACGCGATCATTGAATATTATTTCGGTCACACGCACACATTCACGGCTGAAAAGATCGTTGATATGCCGTCAAACTGCACTCTCCTCGGCTCGATGTCGTACAGATGTACGTACTGCGGTATCAGAAAATCAACGACACAGCTCACATCATACGGAGACCACTACTGGAGACAGGAAGCTTCAGCCGCCGCGACCTGCACGCAAGACGGATACATCACCTACGTCTGCCAGATATCGTTCAATCTCGATGACAAAGGCTACGAGACTCCGGTACACCGATACACGGAAACGATCAAAGCAACAGGACACAGCTTCATCACATACACGGACACAGACGCTACCCACGCCGTTGACGGGAAGCTGCACAAAGCCTGCTCCAAATGCGGATATGAAGTGATTGAGATACGGAAAAGCGAGCCGCACGGGTACGAGGTCACAAGCGACACTTCTCCTGCCTGCGAGACAAAGGGGATTTCTGTCTACTCCTGCAAAATCTGCGGAGATTCATATGCCGTGATTACATCTGCGCTCGGTCATGACTACAAAAAATCCGATGCCGCATCCCCCACGTACACCGAGGACGGGTATCTGAAATTTACCTGCTCACGCTGCGGGGGCGCAAAAGTCATCGTTCTGCCGAAATGTGAGCATGAATTCGAACGCACAGTCACCGATCCGACCTGCACGGGCGAAGGTTTTATCTCGGATGGCTGTACCAAATGCGATTATGTCATAACGGAAGCGATCCCGCCGACAGGACACTCGTACACGCCGATCTCGGAGACTCCGCCGGAATGTGAGGCTGCGGGATCAGTGGAGCACACCTGTCAGCTCTGCGGAGACATCATCACCGAGAGCATCTCCCCGACGGGTCACTCATATATAATAAATGATGAAAAACTGCGGACGATCGTTAAAATCTGCTCATTCTGCGGAGAAGAAGAGATCATCCCGAACGAAAACTTCCCCCAGCCGATGCTGATCGCAGGTATTTCCGGTGCGGTTTTCGTCATTTCATCTGCGTCTGCAGCAATACTTATACGCAATATAAATAAAGGAAGGAAGAGAACATAATGTCAATCGCATCTCTTGTATCAACAATCGCAACTCTCGCGCTCATGCTGGTGATAGGATTCATCGGCGGAAAGCTGGGGTACATCGACGACATCTCCACCGAACGTCTGTCAACGCTTATCGTAAAGATCGGTCAGCCGTTTCTGATCATCAACTCACTCATCAGTCTCGATTTCACGGCGGATAATCTGAAGACAGGGCTGAAAATACTTCTGCTCGGGCTTTGTATGCACGCTGTTATGGCAGCGATTGCGTATCTTCTTGCACGTCCCGTAAAGCCGTTTGACGAACGCAAGCTGTCGGAATACTCGATGTTCTTCGCAAACTGCGGATTTGTCGGATTCCCGATCGTTGAGTCAATCTACGGCGCGGAAGGCTTATTCTACGGTGCGTTCTTCATCGTCAGCTTCCACCTATTCGTATGGACATGGGGCATCATGATTCTCGCGCGCAAGAGAGATGACATCAAAGTAACTCCGAAGAAGATCCTCTTCAACTTCGGAACGATGCCGTGTGCGATCGGATTTCTGATTTTCATCTCAAACATTCCGCTTCCCGAGTGTGTATACGACCTTGCGGGATATCTCGCGGCGATATGTACACCGATTTCGCTGATCATCTCGGGAGCGAACATAGCGCGGCGCAGTCTGAAGCAGATGTTCACGAACCGGAATGTGTACTATGTATGCTTTGTCAAGCTGGTTGCGATGCCGTTTCTCATGGCGACGCTTCTCTGGGTGATCGGTCTGCCTGAATACATGATTATTTTCGGCGGAATCATGGCGGCAATGCCCTGTCCGGCAGTCGTAACGATGTTCGGCGAGCTGTACCGGATCTCTCCCGGATATGCCGCAGAGCTGGTCGGCGCATCGACTGTATTCTCCGTCATCACGATACTCCCTATGGTATCGTATGCATCCCTGCTCGCCGCACATCCACTGGCAATGATGGCGTAAGGAAGTGCAGAGTGAAGAGTGAAGAGTGAAGAGTGCAGAGTTGTGGTGGATTTTCTTCTCTTCGAGCAGAAAATCATTGGTTTTTATCGGATGTACGTCCTCACAACCGGGTGCTGCTTTGTATTAAAAAACTTCACCAAAACCGACAAAACAGACGATATATTCGTAGGGCGGTGCCTTGTGTGCCGCCGTCGTACAAATTAAGAAAAATGATATTTCTGTCACTATAACGCAAATTTCCACCAACCCGTAGGGGCGATTCACGAATCGACCGCCGTACGGTTTCGGCAAAACGTAATTGTTGATTCGCGAACGTGCGGTTTGTGACAATGTTGTTTATATAAACTGTACCATCAACTAATAATTGAATTTGTCTAAATTACTACTTGACATCATCAAAGCAGTCTTGTATAATAATTAAAGTACAATATTCAAATCTATAAAATGGAGAAGTTTATGAAAACAAAGAAATTACTCTGTCTCATTCTCGCATCTCTCATGCTTCTCGCATCCTGCGCGTCAGGCGATGCAGAAAAAGAAAGCGAGACCAACCCCACAGCAGTCGGTGAATCCGAATCCGCTGCTCCCGAAGAAACAGTTGACCCCGAAGCTCAGGACGAGCTCCCCGAAGGTCTGAAGTTCACAGGAAGTACATTCCGTCTTCTCGCATCTGAAGGTGACGGTAACTCCTACATCTCCCTCACTCAGGAAGGTCTCACAGGTGATGTTCTCAATGACGAAAAGTACTACATGGAAATCAACACCGAAGACCGTCTTGATATCGAAATCGAAGAAATCACACATGAACTCTGGGATCTCCGCGACACTTATGTAAACACACTCATCATGTCCGGCGACACAACATTCCAGGCTGTTTCCCAGTGGGACTCCCACGCAGTTACTGCTGCGACCAGAAACCACTGCCTCCCCTACGACGACCTCGAATATGTTGATCTTACCAAGAAATACTGGGGTGCTGAACTCTCCGATTCTCTTGCAATCAACGGCGTCAACTACTTTGCGATCGGTTCTTTCAACCTCGGTGTTTACATGAAGCTCGGATGCATCTTCATGAACAAAACACTCGCCGAAGCACACCAGCTCGAAGTTCCTTTTAACGATGTTTACGAAGGAACATGGACGTTCGAAAAGCTCCTCTCTTACGGTGAAATCGCAACAAACGATGCAAACGGTGACGGTGTCATGGACCAGTCCGACTCATACACATACGGATGCGGTGACACACGTCCTCTCGCACACCAGCTTTGGGTAGGCGCAGGTCTCAAGGCTGTTGAACAGAACGCTGACGGTGTTCCGGAAGTTAAGCTCTTCGACAACGAAACATTCTACGATGTTCTCATGCTCATCAAAGAAAACTTCTTCGGTGCCCCCAATATGCATGACGGTTGGGAACCTTGGGATACAGGCAAACAGCTCATTCATTTTGCAAAATTCGACAACAATATCAGAATGCGTGACGTTGATATCGACTATGCAATTCTTCCGTTCCCCAAGTACACCGAATCACAGGAAGATTACTACGCTCACTCCAACCAGACAACTGCTACATATGTCCTCTCCAACTGTAATGACACAGCTCTCGCAAGTGCTACTTTGGAAGCTCTGAGCGCATACGGTTACCAGAAGGTTATCCCCGCTTACATCGACTCCACACTTCAGGACAAGACAGCGCGCGACCCTCAGTCCAAGGAAATGATCCAGTTCATCTTTGACAGACGTACCATCGACCTCGGCGAAACACTTCTCTTCGACCAGTTCGGTGACAGCGCAATTTCCGGAACCATGGAAAAGAGTGCGAACATTATCGCATCCTGGCTTCAGAAGATGTCCAAGCCTTCAAAAAACGCTCTCGAAAGAGTTCTCGAAAACCTCGGCTGATTTTCATCAAGCAAAAACAGAATAACAACTGCCGCACTCTCATGGGAAACCACGGGGGTGCGTTTTTTTGTGTCAGACCGGATCTAAATTTCACGGCAATCGCTTACTAAATTTTTGAGGGAAACTTTTGAGAAAAGTTTCCCTCAAACTCCTTTCAAAACCT
>CAZPPN010000036.1:0-7227 GCA_964588425.1 uncultured Ruminococcus sp.
GCTTGAGAATAAGCTGAAGAGCGAGTGGGGCAAGGATAAACTGATCCGCATCAGACTCGGTTCGGAAAAATTCCGCGTTGGCACATTTGAGCTGAAAGTAAGAGGGATGTGAAGTCATGAACAAATTGCATACTTATACAATTATGCCGCTCGATACGGATCACCTCGACAAGATCTGTGAAGACATCCGCCAGCAGTATGAAAACGGTGTCGCAAGCTGTGCGCTGTTCAATATGACGCTCGTTCCCGAGGGAAATCCGCCCGTCGATAAGGTGGGAGTCCTGTGCAGAAAATTCGATCTGTTCCGCGACAGACTTCGTGAGATGGGATTCGGATGCGGCGTGCTCGTTCAGGCGACGATCGGACATGGATGGGTGCTGAGCAAAATGTTCCCCTATCAGCAGTTCACGCCGTTCAACGGAAGCGAGCCTGAGCGGATCGTATGCCCGTATGACGAGGGATTCCGTCAGTACATAAAGAACGTTTTCCGTGTGATCGCGTCCCATCATCCCGATACAATCATGCTAGACGACGATTTCCGACTGATGTCAGCCAGAACAGGTGGTGCGTGCGCTTGTCAGCTGCATCTCGCCGAGTTCAACAGACGTGCGGGAACCGATTTCACACGCGAGCAGCTTTGGGATGCCGTTCATGCTGATACACCTGAATCGCAGAGATACAATGAAATCTTCATTTCAACCCAGCGCGACTCGCTCATCGAATGTGCGAAGCTGATGCGCGAGGGAATTGACGAGGTCGATCCAACGATTCCGGGATCGTTCTGCTGTGTCGGAAATCAAGCCGAGTGTGCGGACGAGATTGCACATATCATGGCAGGCAAGGGAAATCCGACCATTGTCCGCATAAACAACGGCAACTATACCCCTGCCGGCGCGAGATTTTTCAGCAGAGCATTCTACCGGGCTGCCGAACAGATTGCCAAACTCAAAGGCAAAGTCGACATTATACTCGCCGAGACCGACACCTGTCCGCAGAACCGTTACAGCACGGGTGCTATGTCGCTTCATACCCACTTCACCGGCTCGATTATCGAGGGAGCGAGAGGTGCAAAGCATTGGATCACGAGACTGTCTGCGTATGAGCCGGAATCCGGAAAAGCGTACAGACGTGTGCTCGGAGCGCATGAGGGTTTCTATACCACTCTCGCGGAGATCGTACCCACGCTGAAATGGCGCGGATTCCGTATTCCTGTCACCGATCGTGCGGATTTCAGTTTCAACCGATCGTGCGGCGGTGAGTCTGCATGGTCACATTGCGTGATTGAGCGGTTCGGTCTGCCGATGTACTTTTCAGCGGAGAGTGGCGGAATTCTGTGTCTCGAAGGGGATGCTGACGCTGTATTGAGTGACGAAATGATCGCGGAAGCACTTACGGGGCCCGTTCTTCTCTCATCTGATGAGGCGCTTAGACTGATCGGACGCGGATTCGGCGGTGATCTCGGAGTAGATGTGCGTCCGTGGCATGGCAAACAGCCGAGCGTCGAGGTGCTGAATGTTAACAAAAACAAATGTGCCGTCCAGCAAAGGGTCATGGAGCTTGTGCCGATTTCCGACGATACGCAGGAAGATTCTGTCGTGTACCATGCTGTCGAAAATGTCAATCCGGAGCGGCTGTTCCCGGGAACGACTGTCTATCGGAACGAACGGGGCGGTACGGCATTTGTGTTCTCCGGCACTCCGCGGGCGAACTTCAATATCGTCGAAGCGTTCTCATTCCTGAACTACTCGCGAAAACAGCAGCTTATACGGATGGCGAAAACAGCAGGCGAGCTTCCGGTGTACTATCCGGGAGATGAGGAAATGTACTTCCGCGCGGCTGATATGGATGACGGCGGACTGTTCTGCGCGCTGTTCAACCTCGGACTTGACCCGATTGAGAAGATTGAGCTTGTGTGTGAGAGAAGCGCGACACGGATCGAGTATCTCGCAAAGGACGGATCGCGGCGTGAGGTTTCGTTCGGTATTGACGGGCAGAGAACTGTAATTGATCTGCCGTGCTATACGCTTGATCCTGTGATTTTGTTTATCTATTCGGAATAAATATACAAAAAAGCGTTCGAGAATCATTCCCGGACGCTTTCCTTTATTTTGAAAATGTATACAGTATATCAACATCATACGTGCCCATTTCTTTTTCGAGATCCCCTTTGCTCCGTGGCTGAAAGTTATATTCGTCTGAAAATGCATGGTTGAAGTTCCGCACACTTCCGAATCCGCTTGCTATTGCCGCTTCAGTAAACTGTTAATTTCAGTGTACGGTTGGTAGTGAAATTCCTGAGCATACTTGAATATGGTGGCGGATTATGGTATAATTGGGATGTATAAAAAGCGATGTGTGTTTTACATGACACTAAATTCCACCAATCAGAGGTGATTCATATGAAATATAATAAGTTGAAAATTGCAATTGTAGGTGCAGGAAGCGGATTTTTCATGGGCGCGTGCGGTGATATCATGAAATCCCCGATTTCTTACGAACTTCCGCTTGAGCTGGTTCTTATGGACATCAGTGAAAGTTCACTCGCCGAGAGTATGAAATATGCTGATAAATGCATCGCTCACTTCGGCAGAAATGTCAGAGTTTGGCAGACTACCGACCTGCGCGCTGCTCTTGACGGAGCTGATTTCGTAATCACTGCCATCGAGGTCAACCGTATGTACTATTGGTCGATGGACTACAAAATCCCGCTCAAATACGGTTTCCGTCAGGTCTACGGTGAGAACGGCGGCGTCGGCGGAATGTTCCACTACCTGCGTAATGTCAGCCCTATGATGAATATTGCGCGCACTATGGAAGAGCTTTGTCCCGACGCGCTTCTGATAAATTACAGCAACCCCGAAGCCAAGCTCGTTGAGACTATCCTCAAGCTCACAAAAATCAAGGCGGTCGGTCTCTGCCACGGCTTCAATAACCACGCGCCCGGTCAGGTGGCTTCCGTTCTCGAAAGAGATGCGTCCGAACTGACTGTTGTCGGATACGGTCTCAATCATTTCGGATTCGTAAACAGAATCGAAGATAAGGCTACCGGTGAGGATCTCTATCCGCTGTTCAGAGAAAAGGAAAAGGAGCTTCATTGGCTCGCGGAATGGGATGAGTTTGCAATCTCACGCATGATGTACCGTTCGTTCGGTCTGTGGCCTTACCCCGGCGGAACTCACATCGGCGAGTATTTCGCATGGAGTGACGAATTCCTCGCGTCACCTAAGGTGAATTTCTTCTTCGATCCGCAGAACGAGAATCCGTGGGCAGGCGGAAAAGTACCTCCGCTTGTAAGAAATATGGACAGAAATCCCACAAAACGCCCGTTCAGACCTGCGGCAGAGGATGAAAACTCCGATGCAAAGGGTCCTCGAGTGTTTGAATTCAATCCCGAACGTATCGGATCGTCGGAAGAGGGTATCCCGATCATTGAGGCGATGGTTTTCGACAAACCGCATTATGTCTCCACAGTAAATATCATCAACGACGGCGGCTATGTCCCCGGTATGCTCGAGAATATGTCGGTCGAAATCCCGGCTGTTGCGGACGGAAACGGTCTCAGAGCAATCAGCCAGCCCGCACTTCCCACCGGCATCACCGCGATGATTAATCAGCAGGGTTATATACAGCAGCTTCTGATCGAGGCGTATGTTGAAAAATCGCGCAATAAGCTGCTCCAGGCGATGCTCATCGATCCCACAATATCCACATATACCGGTGCGGTGGCTTTGATTAACGAGATCTGTGAGATGCAGAAAGATATCATTGCCCCGATGGAATGGTAAAATTAAAAATACAATAAATAATAGGAGACAAAAATTATGAAGAAAAAATTAGTGCTCGGCAGCGGCGGCATCTATTTCGAGAACGAATCTGACGTGATTCTCGACCATATCTTCTCGCTGATCGACGTAAATACGGAAAACAAAACAATGGTGTTCCTTCCCACAGGTCACAGAGACAGCGATGAGGACGAAGAAATTGTCAACCGTTATTGCTATTCCCATGGCTTCAAGGAAGTCAAGCACCTCTACCTCATCGACGGCAAACTCACCGAAGAGGAGATCAGAGATACAATCATGTCAGCAAGCGTGATCTATGCGTGCGGCGGCAACCTCAAGGTAATTCTCGAGACATGGAGAAAGACCAAAGCGGATGTATATCTGAAAGAAGCGTACGAAAAAGGCATTGTGATTGCAGGTCAGAGCTCCGGTGCTATGTGCTGGTGCAAGAGAGGTTACGATAATTGCGGCATCGGCGGAAGGTTCATGTTCCTCGACGGACTGGATCTGATCCCGTACATACTCTGTCCCCACTTTGAGGACTGGCCGTCGTTCCTTGAGGACGTAAAGATGCAGGAACTGGATGGACTCGGCGTTGATAACGACATCGTGATTTCGATCATCGACGGGGAATATTCAGTAGTTACATCCGGCAAGAACCCGGTGCATACAGCGTACTACCTGCCGGCAGATGAGGAATACGCCGTGCATGATCTCATGAAAGAGCATATCGAGCTCAAGGGACTTTGATAAAAAACTAAAATAGAATCGGAGGTAAATTATGCCGTCACAGCTTAAAATGAAATGGAGCGGAACACCGTTCGAGATCCCCGCAGTACCGGAGGGATATAAGCTCCACACCTACATCAGAAATAACGACGAAATCTTCACAGCGGAAGAGTTCAAGGAAGAGTGGTACAGAATGATCGTCACCGGCATAGGCGTCGGCGAGGATTATAAGGAAAGATACCACGATGACCCGCTGATTCCCGATGACGGATTCTTTGTAGTCCTCGACGAAGAGAACAAAATCGCAGCAACCGCAGGTATCCAGATCGGACGTCACACTCCCGATTCCGCTACACTTCACATGGTTGTAGCCGACCCGATCCACAGAGGCAAGCAGCTCGGCAAGATCGTGACGCTGTGTGCACTGGAGTATGCAAGAACACACAATATCGAACACGTGTACCTCACAACTGACGACTTCCGTAAAGCGGCGGTGAATATGTATCTGAAGCAGGGATACAAGCCGTGCCTGTATGAGCCTGATATGCGTGAAAGATGGGAAGCGCTGTTCTCAGAGCTTGATATCAAGGACAGAACTGTACTCGATGAGAACGAAAACGAGATCGTGATCTGAGCAGAAAATGAAATGAAATAAAAAAATCCGGTTGACGCATCAATGTGATGTATCAGCCGGATTTTGCTTATGCGGGTAACAGGGGTCGAACCTGCACGGTTGCCCACCGGATCCTAAATCCGGCGCGTCTGCCAATTCCGCCATACCCGCATTGGTATTATTATACCACAAAACTTTGTGTACATCAATACATTTGCGGGATTTTTTTTGCTCAATTGCAGTTACCGTACATCTATCGCGAATATCGATGCCTTATTTTCACCCCATGTCGACAGCGGAACAAGCCGCAGTTCGGTGCACTCCGTGACGGCAGGTATGCGGACCATGCGCGATCTGTTCCTGTTCTCATCAGCAAGCATGACTTCTTTTCCGTCTGCTCCGACTGCAGTCAGTCTGTATTCTTTCACGAGCGTGGATGGCATATGCTCGGTCGGCATATCGAGAGGGTAGTTGTGCGGCATATTGTGCTTTTTGCGAGTCAGTTCGCTGTCGAAAATGATGCGGATCTCGCTCAACCGCACGGGTTCGTCCCATTTATAAATGATGCTCTCACCCAAGCCGACTGACGCCGGATTATCTCTGTCACATCCGTCCTGCAGCATCGGGTAAGCGGTCTGCGCACGTTTTGTGAGATCGTTCGGGATGCGCGGGAAGCCGGGGAGCATACAGTCGTCCCACAGCAGATCTTCCTGCAGCTTCCTGATGTCGATATCAGCCGGATGGGATACACTCGAATTGACCGCAAGAGCCGCCGCAGTTCCGACTGCCTGTCCGAGAAGCGCGCAGGTAGCCATGACTCTCGACGAGCTGAGCGCGGAATGAGTAACGCTGATATTGCGTCCGGCGAAATACAGATTCGGAATGTTGACCGAATACAGCGCGCGATAGGGAAGTCCCCACGGTGTCGGCGCAGGATGATAGATCGTGGGATGTCCTCCGCGGTAGTAGAAGCCCTCGGGGAAGTGGTCGTCCATTGTCCAGCCGGCGTAGGCAACGGTGTCATCGAATTTTCCGCCAGCCTCAACATCGTTCTGTGTGACGATATGTGCGCCGCGGTAACGTCTGCTTTCTCTCTTGCCGGGCAGGAATCCTATCCAGTCGAGTGCCCAGTTTTCGCATCCGTGATCGCCGTGGTTCTTCATGTGATCCCACACTCCGAGTGCGATTTTGAGAAGCTCATCGCGCAGCTCGTCCGTGTCGTGGATGCAGTCACCCATGCCGCCCAGCTCAATCCACCAGAAATTCGTGTTGACGTCGTGTGAATCCTGCGGCATATCGCTGTCGGTCGGGTATTTGTAAGCCCAGTCCGGCGGTGTGAAAGGCTGGGGTCTGTCGGTCTCGCGGTGCATCAGAAGACAGCTCATGCCCATTGTCTTTGAGTCACGCACAGTCGGAGCGATCGATTCACCGAACTCGTCACGTCCCTCGCGCCCCATGACATATTCCGCGCCGGTGAGAGGTGCAAGGATAGAGTCGCCCGAGCAGTCCGCAAAGAACGCGGCGGAAACCGTGTGGTAAGTCTCGCTGTTAAGCGTCCAGCCGGTGACGGAGAGGATACGTCCGCTGTCGGGGTCACATTCGGCAGTCTGGCAGGTGCAGTTGAGGAGCAGGGTAAGATTCTCTTGAAACCGTGCCTTTTCGTAGAGTACGGTATCCCAGACGGAGAAGCTGAGATTATGATTGCGGTAGTAGTTCTCAAGCAGAATTTCCTCGAGAATGCCCGTTTCGCGATTGTTGTGACCGTGGCATCCGCAGATGTGCATACGGATTTCGCTTGATGCATTGCCTCCGAGAACGGGACGGTCGTGCATCAGGACAACGCGGATACCGTGTCTTGCCGCAGAAACAGCCGCGCACAAGCCTGAGATTCCGCCTCCGATTACACAGAGATCAGCATCGTGGTGAATATGTTTCATGAGATTGCCTTTCGTTTGTCTTATTTTTATTGCTGCCTTAAATATCCCAGGTTACTGTAAGAAGCAATGTGCTGTTTTTAGCTATATCCTTCCCGGATATTTCCGTCCGAAATACCCTCTTCATCAAGGTTGTACAAGGGTTCACTAACCTGCCCTTTGTAAAACA
>CAZPPN010000036.1:7237-10495 GCA_964588425.1 uncultured Ruminococcus sp.
GTTGTGACTGTAATACTTATCGGTTCTTACGACAGAATATTCTTTTGTCTTTTCAGGCAAACTTTCAAAATTGACCGTGACTTTACCGCTTTCTCCGGCATAATTTGAAATCAGAATAACAGCCTTTTTACCGTTTTTAGCGGCAAGAGCGCAAACGCTTTCAGTATTGGATTCAGACATAACCTTATCTCAGCAAGTTATGTTTCGTTGTATTCGATAGCTTCAGCAAATATGGTACCACCGACAAATACATCGGACAATTCCTTTTTGATGAGATAGACGTGGTTTCGTGCATTCGGAAATAATCATCCTATTTTACCTTTGATTTTGTTGAGGTATATGTTTATAACGCTCATTTTTGAAAAAACTTTCTATAATAAATATACAAATAATTGACTGAATTTACTATACCATATTCAAGCTAAAAAGTCAAGGATGAGGGAGAACTGTATCAATTCTTTCAGACATAGTTTTGGATGAAAATATTTTCTGTAAGGTAAAAATGTTATATCAGTCATGTATATATCGATAACACATGGAACGAAATACACGCGGAATTAATACTGTAAATTTGATTAATTTGATTAAAGGTATACGCAAAGTCTCGAAAAATGTTGCAATATACAAAAAAACATGGTATAATATTTATAATTCACAACGGAAGGATGTATTATTATAAACATACTGCATATGAAGTACGCTGTGGAAGTGGCAAAGTCCGGATCTCTGAACAAGGCATCGGAAGTTCTGCTTATCGCACAGCCGAATTTGAGCCGTTCTATCAAAGAACTTGAATATGATTTGGGCGTTGTTATTTTTGACCGTACTTCAAGAGGAATGACATTGACGCCGGAGGGTGAAGAGTTTATCAATTTTGCCAAAGGTATCCTTTCGCAGATTGAACAGGTGGAAAAATATTATAAGGATAATTCCGTCCGAAAGCAGAAGTTTTCCGTGTCTGTTCCGCGAGCGTGCTATATTTCCGAGGCTTTTGCCGAATTTTCCAAGTCACTGACGAAAGATCCGGCGGAAATATTTTATAAGGAAACCAACTCACAGAGAACCATCCGAAATATCCTCGAGAATAACTATAATCTCGGCATAATTCGCTATGCGGACAATTACGATAAGTTTTTCAAGGATTTGCTTGACGAAAAGGATATCGTCTATGAGATGGTGACAGAATTCCGGTATCATCTTCTGATGAGTGCAGAAAGTCCGCTGGCGCAAAAAGAACAGGTCACATTTGATGATCTGAAGGGGCTGATCGAGATTGCTCATGCTGATCCGTATGTCCCGTCCATGTCTCTTTCAAAAGTAATGAAAGAAGAGCTGCCCGATAATATTGACCGCCGCATATTTATATATGAACGCGGAAGCCAGTTTGATCTGCTCTCCAAAAATCCGGAAACATTCATGTGGGTGTCTCTTGTTCCGCATCATGTTCTGGACAGATATCAATTGATCGAAAAAGAGTGTATTGACAATACGAAAATTTACAAAGACGTTCTGGTATATCGAAATGGATACAAGTTATCGATGCTTGACAAACAGTTTATCACCGCTTTGTGTGAGGCTAAAAGAAAGAATATATAATAAAATAACAAAGACGGCAGACGCCCGTATGTACCTGTAAAATTAGGTATGTGCGGGTGTTTGCTTTTGTTATTCGCTCCCTTTGTTATCGATACGGATATGACTGATATAACATTTTAAGAATTCCTTTGAAATCCTGAATTTGATATAATAATATCAGAAAAGATAAAATAGGGAGAAGACTGTGGAAAAAAACAAGATAACAAAAGCTCTGCTCGGTCGTCTGCCGCAGTATCTGACGTTTTTGGAGAATATTTCACGTCAGAATACTCCGTTTATTTCCGCAACAAAGATAGCGAAAGAGCTTTCTCTCGGTGAAGTCCAGGTCAGAAAGGATCTCAGCGCTGTCTGCGGAAAGGGCAAGCCAAAGCTCGGTTACCGTACATCCGATCTGATAAAGAGTATCGAATCGTGTCTGGGACAGAGCAGAATAACACCGGCGGTACTTGTCGGGGCAGGCAGACTCGGTAAAGCTCTGCTTGAATACGATGAGTTTGAAAAATACGGTGTCAGAATCATAGCGGCGTTCGACTGCAGCGAGAAGGTACTGAAGATTCACAGATCTGTTGAAGTATTGCCCATGTCGCAGTTTCAGTCATACTGCCGTGAACATGATGTGCAGATCGGCATAATAACGGTCGGCGAAGGATCGGCGCAGACTGTGTGTGATCAGATGCTTGAGAGCGGAATTACGGCTATCTGGAATTTTGCTCCGTGTAAACTGCAGATTCCTGAGGGTATACTGTTCCATCAGGAAAATCTGGCGGTTTCTCTGGCATACCTGAACAATCAACTGCTGGACAAAAAAAGCAAGGAGAAAGAAGATAAATGAAATTAGACAGAGTTATCGCGGTGCGTACCAAAAAAACAATATACCGCGACGGGGATCGCTGCATAAAGGTTTTCAATGTTCCGTACAGCAAAGCAGCGATATATAATGAAGCATCCAATCACGTAAGAATTGAAGAAACAGGTCTCAACATTCCAAAAGTCCTTGAAGTAACCTCGATCGACGGAAAATGGGCGATTGTTACGGAATATATCAAAGGCAAAACGATGGAACAGTTAATGACAGAACACCCCGAAAACAAAAATACGTACTACCGTACTCTCGCGGATCTGCAGAACAGTATTCACAAAAAAGACTGCCCGTATCTCTGCCGCCTCAAGGATGAGCTGAACCAGAAGATCGCTGTATCCGAGCTCAGCGCCACAACACGCTTTGATCTGCACAACCGGCTCGAGAATATGGCAAAGGGGATGGCGATCTGTCACGGCGATTTCTGTCCGTCCAACGTAATCCTCTCGGAAGACGGGATTTACTACACACTTGACTGGACACTCGCATCATACGGAAATCCTCTCGCCGATACAGCACAGACTTATATAATGCTCTGGCTGAACAACAGTTATGAAGATGCGGAAATGTATCTCGATCTGTACTGCAGCGAAAGCCACGAGGATAAAGAGAAAATTTACGCATGGCTTCCGATTATCGGTGCTGCAATGTCGGTACGCCGTCCGCTGAATGAACGCAAAATACTTCTGGATTGCGTAAATTCGCAGGATTTCAAAAATCACATGAAAAATATTATTCAATAATTTATATACCAAAGGAGAAAACATTATGAAAATCACAGTTTGCATCGGCAGTTCCTGCCA
>CAZPPN010000037.1:0-10471 GCA_964588425.1 uncultured Ruminococcus sp.
TCCTCGATTATATCAAAGAGGATGAAAATGGTAGAGGTGACGATGGGATAAATGATGAGAGCACTGATGCAGTCTCGATTTTGAGTATCCATGCGTCGAAGGGGCTTGAATATCCCGTAGTTATCCTCGCCGGATGCGGAAAAAAGCGAAATTCTTCCGATGAAAGTCGCACGATTCTGGTCGATAAAGACTGCGGACTCGGAATGATGCTTGCTGCGGATAACGGACTTGAGCGATATGACAATATTTTCAGGCGCTTGATTGCAGCAAAAATGAGAGAAGAATCCGTCGCGGAAGAAATGCGGATGCTTTACGTTGCGCTGACCAGAGCGAAAAACAAGCTGATTATCACGGCTTCTGTGAGTGATGCTGACAAGAAAATCGAAAAGCTGTCGATTGAAAATGAATACATGAATGAAAATTTAGTCAACAGCAGACAGTCATACATAGACTGGATTCTGTCGGCGGCGATCAGAAGCGGTGATGGAAGCAGAGTCGGTATAAGCGTAATTAAGGCGGACAGCATTACTGCATCGGACGAGCCGGTAATACGTTTTGATTCTGATGATGACGAAAATTCTTCGATCTCGGAAGACGCTATGGCGACAATCACGAATCGGCTTGATAAGCGGAATTACGATAATTTTCTCGAAAACATTCCCGCAAAACTTCCTGTTTCAGATCTCAGAAGCGATGTTCTTGATAAGAGGCGAGAGGATTTGACTGAAGCTGAAGCTGAGAAAATATACGAAGAAGATGAAGAATTATACATCGGGAACGACGAAAGTACCGCAGAAAAAAACAGGCAGCTTCCGAAATTTATGATGAACGAGGATCACGCATCTCCTGCAGACCGCGGAAATGCCGTTCATTTATTCCTGCAATTTGCGGATTTTGATTCGCTAGACAGGCACGGATTTGAAACTGAAATCGCACGAATGGTTGAGGAAAAATTCCTGACTGCGGACCAATGTGAACTGATCAACAAGAAGCAGATCGAGCGGTTTGTCACAAGCCGTTTGTTTGACAAGATCAAGCGCTCGGATTTCGTTAAGCGTGAGTTCCGATTTAACGCGCTGGTTCCTGCATGGAACTACACGGAAAACGAGGAGCTTAAAGAAAAGCTGAGATCGGCAGAAACAAAAATCACGATACAGGGCGTTGTCGACTGCGTTTTCCGTGATCCTGACAGCGGGCGACTCGTGCTGGTGGACTACAAAACCGACTCGATCACGTCGGACGAGTGGAAAAATCAGTCGCTTGCCGAGAAAAAACTGCGCGAGCGGCATAGGAATCAGCTTGAATCCTATCGCGTGATCTGCTCGGAGATGTTCGAGGAAGAGATCGAGGCGGTATACGTTTACTCGACTGTGCTCGGCAGATTGATTTCCGTCTGACTCTGAAAAATTACAAAAAATTAACCTCGGCTGAGCTTTGGGAGCTTGTCCGAGGTTTTGTGTTTGGTGTTGTAAATATGCGAAAGAAAGAATAAATATCAGTCGATCGGGTGGATATCCGCGAGATCGTAGGGTGTATTCTGGTAGACGAAGTAATTGAGCCAGTTTGAGAAGAGGAGATGAGCGTGACCTCTCCACACGTTTTTCGGCGGCTGGGATGGATCGTCGTTCGGGAAATAATGGTTTGGGAGCTCGATCGGCTTGCCGAGATTAACGTCGCGGAAGTATTCGGAGGCGAGAGTTTCGGCATCGTACTCGCTGTGACCGGTCACGTAGAAGAGTCGGCGCTTTTTTGATGCGATTATGTAGAGACCTGCTTCGTCTGATTCAGCCAAGATGTCGAGTTTTTCGCAATTTTCGACGTCTTCGCGGCGGACTTCGGTATGGCGGGAATGAGGTGCGACAAATTCCTCGTCGAAGCCGCGGAGGAGGGGATGATTGGGCATGAGGTTTTTATGAGTGAATACGCCGAACATTTTCTTGTCGAGGGGATATTTTTTGATGCCGTAGTGAAACCAGAGAGCTGCCTGAGCCGCCCAGCAGATATGGAGAGTTGAATAAACATTCACTTTAGACCACTTGAGAATTTCGCACAGCTCATCCCAATAGTCGACGTCGGAAAAGTCCAAATTTTCAACAGGTGCGCCGGTGATGATGAGACCGTCGAACTTTTCGTTGCGGACGTCGTCGAACGTACGGTAGAAGGCTTCCATATGCTCCGCGCTGGTATTGGTTGATTTATGGCTTGCGGTACGGAGGAGTGTGAGTTCGATCTGGAGGGGTGTATTGGAGAGCAGGCGGATGATCTGAGTTTCGGTTGTGATTTTTGTAGGCATGAGGTTGAGGACTGCGAGGCGGAGAGGACGGATATCCTGTGCAGCCGCGCGGAGCTCTTCCATTACGAATATATTTTCGGACGCGAGAGCCTCGGTTGCAGGCAGTCCGGTCGGGATTTTGATTGGCATTTCTTAGACCTTTCGGTGAGGGGGATTGTAGGTGTATGGGTTTTCTGCAAGAAGTTTTGGGAGTGCAAATTATTAGTTCTTCTTTTTTCTCCCTTTTACGCAGTAAAGGAACTTTAGCGAGAGAAGAAAAAAGAAGCAAAAAAGAGAGAACTTTTTCGGACGGCTTGGGTGTTTCGAGTGACTCAACTTGTTGAGTGGGCGAGCTCGGCTCAGGGCGTTGCCCTAAGAACCCACGAGGGCGTTGCCCTTCGATCCCACAAACTTTTGAAAAAGTTTGATCAAAACTTTTTACTGGCGTTCGTTGGGGTTGGATTTTAGTCGGCGAAGCGGATTGTTTTTGTGATGCCGTCTTTTGCGATGGTTGTATTTTTGAAAACTGAGAGCGGTTCGTCGGCGTACTCATCCGGATCGGGCAGGGCGGGGCTGAAATGTGTGAGCCACAGTTCTTCGCACTCGCTTCGTCTGGCAAGTCCGGCGGCTTCGATCATTGTCATATGCGAGGATTCCTTTGCGCGCGCGATCTTATCCTTCTCGAACATACCCTCGCAGATGAGGAGGTCGGCTTCCGCTGCCATTGTGGAGATGATCTCGCACGGGCGTGAGTCGGTTGCGTATGTTACGTGGATGCCGCGTCTGGATTCGCCAAGCACCATATCGGGGGTATAACCGTCGACTGATTCGCCTTTCTGGAGCCGCGACCACAGCTTCATCGGAACGCCGTTTGCTTCAGCTTTTTCTTTATCGAACTTACCTGAACGCGAGATACGGATATCATAGCCGAGGCAGGCGGAGGAATGTTTCAGCTCGAACGATGTTATCATGAAGTCGTGGCGTTCGATTGAGTCGAAGTCTCCGAGGACATGAGTATTTATTCGGAAGGGAAGCTCGGGGCAGATTGCGGTGAGTGCTTTCACGATCTCGTCAACACCTTTCGGACCGCAGATCGTCAGAGGTTCGCGGTGGCCTTCATTGCCCATTGAGAGGAGAAGACCGGGCAGACCGCTGCAGTGATCGGCGTGAAAATGGGTGAGAAGGATAGTTCCGATCTTCCCGAGCGAGAAACCGGCTTTTTTTACGGCAAGCTGAGTACCTTCGCCGCAGTCGATCAGGAGACCGATTCCGTTGTAGCGCATATAGCAGCAGCTCAGGAATCTCTCGAGGTGCGGTACAGTTCCGCCTGTTCCGGGGAGACAAACATCGAGCATGATAACCCTCCGTTGATGAAAATTTGGGCATTGTTTGAAGAAAAAAGAATAAGCTAACCCAGTCAAAAAGTTTTGATCCAACTTTTTCAAAAGTTGGTAGGTTCGAAGGGCAACGCCCTCGGCGACCGTCGCAACGGTCGAAACACCCAATGCTTCCGAAAAAGTTCTCTCTTTTTTGCTACTTTTTTTTCTCTCGCTAAAGTGCCTTTACTGCGTAAAGAAGAAAAAGTAGAGCCACATTCTCGAAATCATAATAAGTAGTGCAGCAAATTAAATTCTTAATATGCGCCCCACCATACGACCGTTTTCCAATCAAGCCATGGAATAAAATGCGAAAAATGAAGAATAATGCATCTGCGAAAAATAAAAATAGAAGCCCCGTAGTGCCGTTTCAAACGAGCATATAGAAACCCTGCTCACGCAAGGACGGTGCCCTCTCCAACGGATTGTGCTCCCAGCGTCCTTTTCAAAGCGGCGGCGCGGAATGCGTCACGCGGCAATGGAGGGAGGTCTGCAAACCCCGCGTCGGAAGTCCGGGCTCCTTTTTACTCTTCGTGGGTTTTTACGCTCGTTCTATTTCGCACACAACAGGACTGACTGATGCGCTGTTTTTTTATCTGCCGATAATATTATATCACGGCATCACGCATTGTATTCGCAGTATACTGCAGGAATTTTCTGACGCCGATCAGTCTTCGTCGTAGAAGATGTCGGAGAACTCATCGTCGAAAATTTCAGCAATGCGGTCGAATTCGTCGTCGTCCTCGATTGTTTCAAGGATGTCTTCGCCGTCTTCGTCAACACCGCACTTGAGGATGACATATTCGCTGCTTTCTTCCTCGCCGTCCTCGTTCACGGGGATCAGTGCCTTGTAGACCTGACCTTCGTGCTCAAGTGTGCCGAGGAGAGCGAAGTGAAGTTCGTTGCCGTCTTCGTCTGTGAGTGTGTATATTTCGGGATCGTATTCTTCTGCGGATTCGATCTCGTTTTTCTTATCGAAATTGTCCATGATATATTGAATCCTTTCGGGTAGTATTAATCATTTTGTTTACGCCTTTATTTTATCATGAAAACGCGGATTTGTCAATCGTGTCGGCGCGTTATTTTCAATAAGTTTGCGACAACAGAAAAGGAAAAGGGAATTGAATGAATAATGAAAAATAAATAATGAATAATTGAGGAAGAATTTAGGATCGCCGATCCTAAATTCAACATCAACTTTTCACTCTTCTCTTTTCACTCTTCACTCTTCACTTTTTTCTTTTCTCTGTATGCCGGGATATCATAACGGATTGCGCCGATGATGATTGAGCTGAGGACGAAAATTTCGTTGAGCACGCCGCCGATATTACGGGCTGAGAGGTGGTAGAGGAACCAGCAGGGCGGTGAGGGGAGGGTTACAAGTCTGACGTGGGCGGGGTTTGACATGGAGAAGGATATGACTGTGGCAATTGTACCGACGAGTGCGATTATATCGATGGGGGATTCATACGTTGCCCACACGCAGACACCTGCCGTTACGCAGAAGAAGACGACCCACCAATTTGATCTTGCCCATGCGTGTTTTTCTTTGAGCGAGTAGAACAGCAGGCGGATTATTGCGTGGATATTGAGGATTGTTCCGGGGATTGCGCCTTTGAAGAAGAGGTTTAGTGTGAACAGCACCGACGCGATGATCTGCACGATGAGGATTTTTTTCTTTGAGTTAAGCTGATAGCAGATAATATTTGCGCCGAGTGCCATCAGTCCGAGTATTTGAGCGAATATTTCCATGATTCTTACACCGAGGATGTTTGTGGATTTTTTGTGATTTTTTGGATATGGTTTGTGGGACAGACGGTTATTTCGTTTCACGGATCCATTCTTCGACGAGGGCATCCTGCAGGGATCTCAGTATATCTCCGCCTCGTCCGCCGACTCTGACGCCGTCGATTGTACTGACGGGAACGCAGAACGAGCCACTGGATGAGATCACAACTTCGTCCGCGGTGAACAGCTCATCCTTTGTAAACGGTGTTTCCGAGTACGGAATGCCGAGTTTTTCGCACATTCTGAGTATATTTGCCCGTGCGATTCCGGGTAGGATCAGGTTTCCGTTGGGGTGGGTACGGAACACGCCGTCGATGATTGCGTGGACATTACTGTGCGAGCCTTCGGTGACGGTTCCGTTTTCGCGGTAGAAGATTGCTTCATGAGCGCCGCTGAGGTTTGCTTTCTGAGCCGCCATGACGTTCGGAAGAAGGTCGATGGTTTTGATATCGCAATGGTAGAATCTTGTATCCGGCACGGTTATGCACGTTTCCGGCGAATATGTATCGGCCACGGCACGCGGAGTCATCGTAATCATGAGGTTCGGTTTGATATCGCTTTTGTATGTATGCGCGCGGTGTGCTGATCCTCGCGAGAGCTGGAGATAGATAAACAGGTCTCCTGAATCGCAGCGGTGCATAAGGGAATCGACGAGGTCGGTGAGTTGTGATTTCGACACAGGGCAGTCGATCCCGATTTTTGATGCGGATGAGATGAAGCGGTCGAGGTGGGGCTCGAGGCAGTACGTGCGGTAATTGCGTGAATAGAGGGCGTCGTAGCATCCGTCACCGAAATAAACCGCGCGGTCGAGCAGGGGGATTTTCACATTCTCGATCAGGTCGATCTCACCGTTGTAGTAGGCAATATTTTCCATAATTAAATCTTTCGTTTATTTATAAAGTTCATCCGCGAACGGGATATCGTCACAGAGGAGTTCTGCGCCGCCGCTTCTTTCGCGGATGAGCTGCATTACGTCAAAGATGCCGCGTGCCGGGAGGAGCATTGACTTAGCCGAGCCGATCAGTCCGTCGCGGACGATGCCGTGATGACGGAACGCCGCTTCATATTTCGGGTAGCGGTCGGAGACATTGCCGCAGGTGGAGTTATGGTGTCGGAGGGGGCGATCCACGATATCACCGGACTCGAGACGGATTGTCATAGGTACATGGTGATCGGTGAGTCGGTCGGGGACGTCCATCATTTCCTCGCAGGAGTGCATATAGGTATTCTTATCGAGGCCGACGCCGATGAGGAGGATACATCCGTTATTTTCGCGGAGTCTGCCGTAGCATCCGTTCGGGTGAGTTGATGTATCGGACATGATCTCGCCGGAGATATAGTTTTCAGCTTTTTTGCTGTCGCCGAAGACTGCCATTGAGTGGGTAGGGTGGAGGGATCTATGGACTCCGGGATACACGGCGGCGATGGAGGGGAGTGTACCGATACAGGTTTCGGGGGAAGTCATATCGACAGTGGGGAGGTTTTCACGTCCGACGAACGCCCAGGTATGTGTAGGCACAGCGAGGAGTCCGCCGTCCGAGGTACAATGTTCGATGAGTGCATCGAGGAGGGTTTCGCCTCTGCCGTCGATTTCACCGACGCTGCGGAGGGAGGTATGGCAGAGGATGATGGAGTCTGTCGGGACTGCCATTGCCCGGAGCTGTTTTTTTATTGATTCTTTTGTGTGCATGGTATGTGTGGGGTCCTTCTTTTTTTAGTTTATATTTGGTTATATTATATCACATTCTGTGGGGGATTTCTATGGGGGTGGGGGATTTTTTCCTTTATTCTTACATTACAGGGATGTTACTTCGCGTAAGGCGTTAGTTTCTCGCTCCTGCGCGGAGGGCGCACAAGAGGTGGAAGCCGCCACCTCTTGTGAATCACCCGGCTTCGCACGGCTTAGGTTAACTCTATTGCTGATAGTGGGAAGTTCTGGTTCGATTATGGCTAACCGCCGAGTTATCAGCCGAGACTTCAGCCTACAGCATCAAATCGCGGTCAGCGGTGATTTTTACGTCAGCGCTCAGCCTTACTTCAAGTGAAGCACTCGCCATAGATTACGGCTGAAAGCATAGCTTTTAATTAGGCTAACCGCATTTGTCTACACCCAACTATACCCTTACACCCATTGCGGCAGCATAATCTTTTAGTACGAATAATCTTGGCTAACCGCCATTGGTAAAAAGCGTTACTGCAATGCAGACCCATGCCGGTTAGGCAAAATGAAAAACGAAATCCTCAGCCAAAATCGAATGTGATGCACTCTCATCAAATTAAAGCTGAGAACTCAACTAACAATTCAAGCAAAACCAAATCAACTGCACTCGCTTACAGTTTCAACTACCCCAATGCCGGTTAGGCAAAATCGAACCCGAACACCCGTCAAGCAAGCTGAAGCAAAAACCTACGCCAAAGCAAGCCGGGTGATTCACAAGAGGGGCCGGCCTGTCCCTCTTGTGCGCCCTCCGCGCAGGAGCCCCCAACTAACGGCTTAGTTAAAATATAACCGCTGTAAGCACCCCCCCTAAATCCCCACCTATTGACATCCCAATAAATCTCTGATATAATTATAATGAAGCAATATGCACAAACAGAAATAACCGTAAAAGGACCCCAAAAAAGAATGAAAACATTCCTGCATATCACCCAAACGGTGATCATAATAACCCTCGTGATTGCATTGGCAGTCACAACGGTGCTCCCAGTCACACTCACTTGCGTGAGACAAACCGTCACAAACGAGTTCATCTATACCACCCTCGATACCACCGACTACGCCAATGTCGAACTCCCCGACGGTCTCGGCGGATTTACAACCCTCGCGGATGTCTTTAATACCTACCTCGCAGGTACAGGCGTCAGCTTCTCCGATGATGACTTCAATAAAGTCTTCCGTGAACTCTCCCTCGATACTATCCTCATAACTTTCGCCCAGGATACACGCGCTTGGCTCTTCGATAACGCTCCGATGCCCACTTTCGATCCCGATGAAATGGCTCAGATCGTTCTCGACGGCCTCGACGGTACAATTGCCGCGTTCATTTCCATGTTCTTCGGAAGTCAGGCTAAAGAAGGTCTCGCGCAGATCATATCATACGTTATGCAGGAGAATAAAATCACCGACAGACTCGACGCCCTCTCACCTCTCCGCGATCTCTTCTCACCCGATGCGGTGTTCTTCTCCGCAACCGCCGCCGTACTTGTCTTTCTCCTGCTCCTCATCGCAACAGGAAAGAAAATTGTACCGACACTCGCTCTCTCAGGCGTCTCCCTCATTGCCGCAGGCGCAGTAATGATACTCGCGGACAGCATCATCACACCATTCACAAACCGTATGATGTTTGAAATGTCTCTTCCGCAGTCTACGTTCAATATCATCTATCTCCCACTGATCGAAGCTGTCGGAAATTACGGCAGAATCATCGCGTTTGCAGGCATCGCAGTCGCAGGCGTCTTCTTTGCCGCTGTGATTATCATGACACTCGTCAGAAAATCAGCGGAGAGAAAACATAATTTACATTCTAATGATGTTTCGGATAATATTTTGTGATATAATATTGTTTATACCAAAGATTAAAATTTACTTTACATAAAGAAAGGGCATTCCTATGAAAACTCTTGAGCTGAAAAATACAATCCTCGCAGGCGGTATCGACGATACTCTCATAAGCGGTCTCTCCGTAAATCCTGCTCATATCCCCGCACAGAGAGAAAGATATGCCAAAGCAGTTGACGAATTCGAAAAACTCTACGGCGACGGCGATATCTCCCTCTTCTCCGTAGGCGGCAGAAGCGAAATCTCCGGCAACCATACTGACCATAACCACGGCAGAGTTATCGCGGCTTCCGTTAACCTCGATATCCTCGCGGCTGCAAAGAAAACCGACGACGGCGTTATCAGAATCAAGTCTGAAGGCTTCCCGGAAGATGTCGTTGCACCTGAGGCTGCAAATTCTCCCGATGAATCCAAGTTCTTCACTTCCGCAGCTATCATCGCAGGTATGGAAAGAGCTTTCCTCGATGCAGGCTATAATGTCGGCGGCTTCGATGCTTATACAACTTCCAACGTACTCAAAGGCTCCGGTATCTCCTCTTCCGCAGCTTTCGAAGTAATGGTCGGCAATATCCTCAACTACCTCTATAACGACGGTAAGGTTTCCAATGTCGAAATCGCAAAAATGTCCCAGTTCGCTGAAAATAAGTTCTTCGGTAAACCCTGCGGACTCATGGACCAGACTGCCTGCGCTGTCGGCGGATTCATCACAATCGACTTCGCTGATCCCACAGCCCCCGTTATCGAAAAAATGGACTTCGACCTCACTTCCGCAGGATATGCTCTCTGCATCGTAAATACAGGCGGCAACCACGCTGACCTCAACGAAGACTATGCATCCGTTCCCGCTGAAATGAAGGCTGTTGCGGCTAAACTCGGCGTTCCCGTGCTCCGCGATACCTGCAAGTGCAAGCTCGATCAGCTCCTTAGCGAAAACGGCGCCGCTGTACGTGAAGAACTCGGTGACCGCGCTATCATGAGAGCTTACCACTTCTTCGCTGAAAACGAAAGAGTAGGCAAGCAGGTAGACGCACTCAGAGCAGGCGATATCGAAGGCTTCAAGGCAGGCGTAACCGCATCTGGCAACTCCAGCTTCAAGTTCCTCCAGAATGTCTATACAACAAAGAACGTGTCCGAACAGGGTCTCTCACTCGCTCTTTGCATTACTGAAGATTTCCTCAAGGGAACAGCAGGTGTGTGCAGAGTACATGGCGGCGGATTCGCAGGTACTATCCAGGCGTTCGTACCCGCTGAACTGACAGAAAAGTACGCGGAAAAGATCAACTCCGTCTTCGGTCAGGGCGCATGCCATATTCTCAGCGTAAGAAAGAACGGCGCCTGCAAGATCATTTAAGTCTAAGCCGAGCTCGCCCACTCAACAAGTTGAGTCCTCGGAACACCCAAGACGTCCGAAAAAGTTCTTCTTTTGGTGCTGTTGACAAACAGCCACCAAAGAGACCGATAAAGCATATCCGCAAG
>CAZPPN010000038.1:0-10470 GCA_964588425.1 uncultured Ruminococcus sp.
AAAACCTATTGCAGCACTGCTGATCTTTGTATCGCTCCTCTCTTCATGCAGTGAATCTCCCGAAACTGATAAACATCTTGACACGCAATCCTCCTCTCCGATTACCGAAAAATCTGCTGAAACAGAAAACTTACGACTCTACAACGACACGCTTCCGGATAATCTCAATGCCGATGGCAAAACACTCCGCTTTCTTTCAGCCGAATCCCCCGGATCAACTTTCCATTCCGTAATGACCGGAAGTGAAGACAGTGAGGGCGAGATTATAAACGATACTATCCATGCATCCAATCTTGCAATCATGGAACGCTTCAATATTACGGTTGAAGAAGAGCGTCAGTCATTCAGCGACGTTACCACAATTGCAAATAAGGTAATCAATTCAGGTGATGATACATATGAAATAATATCCGGAGTTGACCGCGATGTATATTCCATGGCAGCAGAAAACATGATTATCCCGCTTGACTCGCTGAAATATGTAGACCTGACACAGCCGTGGTGGAACGAATCAATCAACGAAGCTCTGACAATAGGCGGACGTCTGTGGGCAGGTTACAGCGACGCTATGCTGACATCGTATGACTACACACACATTCTGCTGTTCAACAAGGACATGATCCCGATGTACAATCTTGACAATCCGTATGATCTTGTCGCGGAAGGCACATGGACATTTGACAAATTCAGCTCAATGGCTGAAACAGTCGCTTCCGACATAAACGGTGACCAGATTTGGGATGAAAATGACCGTTACGGCTGGCTTGCAGTTCCCAAGCACGTTGCCCCGACAATATGGATCGCATCAGGCACCCAGTCAATCACTAAGGATGAAAACGGAATTCCGGTTTATGCAATGAACACAGACGCGCGCATGGTAGATGCACTGCAGCTTGCGTATGATATGTCATGGGACAACACATTCTGGTATCAGACAAGCGTACGCGATGCCGCTGATGTCATTGATCCGCCGATTTTCAGCCAAAACAACGCATTGTTCTCATCAAGTGCATTTTACAGGCTGTTTGACGGTTATTACCGCGAAATGGAAGTCGATTACGGCATCATTCCGTATCCCAAGTTCTATGAAGCGCAGGACAAATACTATACGCGAGTTGAAGGCGGCAACATCAGTTTTGTTCCCGTTACATGCAAAGATCCCGATTTCGCCGGCGCAATGCTTGAAGCGTATGCCTGTGAATTCAAGAACACGGTTATTCCCGCTTACTACGAAACCAGCTTGAAAGTCAAGTATTCCCGTGACGATACTTCATCTCAGATTCTTGATATGATGATGGAAAATCGAATTTATGACCTTGGCGATACTCTCTTCTGTATGCAGCTTCGTGACGGTTTCGTTGCTAAAGCATTCAATTCTAAGAAAGTACTTTCCGCATCAATGCTTCAGAAGGCTGAAATGGTGATGACAAGTGCAATCACCGATTTGGTTGAACCGCTGTTAAATTAAATTTCTTTCTTCCATTCCCTATCAAATAAAGGCTTTACATATGAAATCAACTTCTCCGAAAACTCATTGAACATGGACGGCATGAACGTATGGCGTATGTAAATGCTTGATGACAACGCGGTGGAGAAGTTCTGAGATATACAATCGAATAATGAAAAAGGAGTAGGATTTTTATACCCGCTCCTTTTTTTATCAGTTTTCAATCACAACATTAATATAATGCACAATTCCCTGTCCGCAGAACTTGAGTACAGCCGTGCAGTCGGTCTCAAATCCGCTGATATCATACGCAAACGCGCCGTGCTCGGTCATGTTCAAATCCCCGCTGCCGTCCTCTTTCGCTGTCATATACTCAGGAATCGACTCGGGTGCGATATTCTTCTTATCCCCGACGGACAGCATGGGTGCGCTCTCGCCCTCATAGTCGATGATGACCGTTACTTTATCGGTATTTGTAATCTTTCCGAGCTCAAGTGTGATCTCCCCGTCCGCGCTCATCGGGAGAGGTCTGTATTTTTCATAGCTGCCTGAGTCGATATCCTGGAACGTAACGACAAACTCGCGTCTGCCCTTGAGGCACGATTCACGGTCGATCATCCATGCTCCGCGGTTGCGTTCGGTGTAGTATTCGTGATTGTATAAATACACGCCGTCAGCTCCCTGTGCGTAGAACGATGCGGCATATGCTTTGGAAATCTCGGGTTTAGTCAATGTGAATCTCAG
Source organism: uncultured Ruminococcus sp. (assembly GCA_964588425.1). Taxonomy (GTDB): domain Bacteria; phylum Bacillota; class Clostridia; order Oscillospirales; family CAG-272; genus UMGS1696. The sequence goes on from CAZPPN010000038.1 coordinate 2,192, forward strand.
ATTCAGCGTCTCGATTCCCGTGAAAAGTGCGACATCATCACCGAGCAGCTCTCTCCACTCTTTGACCGGAACACCACTGTCCGACACTTCCCATCTCGGCGACGGAACTACGGCATCCACAAGTCCCTCTTCACACATTCTCTTGATGTCGAAGCCGTACTCGAGTGCGTCTTTCGGGGAACGGTGTGTGCGGATCATGAGTCTGACGGGATGATCGAGTCTTTCTTCCGCATTTTTAACAAGTTCTTTGACATGGCGCATGAAATCAAGCATAATTTCACAGCAGTCGGGATTGTGTCGGTAGTCGAAGCAGTAGATCTCGCGCTGGAAATCAAGCTCCAGACCGAACATATCGTATTTGCCGAGAATTTCGCCGATAAGTCCGTACATACGCTCGCGCACTTCGGGAACGGAATAGTCGAGGCAATGAGCAAAATATCCGTACTCATCACCGATCATCCAGCCGTTTTTCTCTGCGGTATAGTAGAAATCATCTCGCAGGAATGCTGTGGGATCTCCGTTAAAATGCGCGTCATTCATGCGGAGTGTTATCCACGGACGGATGCCGAGCTTCTTCATTGTGTCGATGAAAATCTGCGGTGCGTCGACTCCGTATTCGTGCATTGCATCCCAGAGACCTTTCATTCCGCTGTAATCGACGGGGATTCCGTTTTCTTCTTTCTGAAGATACTTTTCCCCTCTCCACATTACTGCGTCCGACGGAATGATTGATGTATTTTCAAAAACACACATCTGAACATCGGTCACTTTATGTCCTTCATAAAGTGAGAAGTAATCCGCGAGATTCTTTTCGGATTCTTCTTTTGATGATGCATATACCACACCGTACCAGTTCGGGTCACGGTTGACGAGCAGCGCGTCTTTGTACCATTTTTTGTTTTCCATAATTTACCTCCAAATTATTTTGCTTCGATTATTATACTGATATATCCGATCTTTCCCTTGCCGCCGAACGTGAGCGTGATCGGGGATTCGGTCTCGATTCCGCTCATGTTGTATGCGAGGGGTGTATTCGGAGTCATTACTGCTTCTCCGCCGAAATATGCGTTCTTCGGGATCACGACAGGCTCGATCTGCATGGGGGACACATCCGCAATATCTGCCGCTGACAGCACGGGTGGTGTATCTCCCGCAAAATCAACGATCACGGTTACTTTATCGTCTTTGCATACCCGTCCGATCTCAAGATCAATCTTACCCACTCCGTCAAAATCAAACGGAAGCGGTCTGTATGCGGGATAGCTGCCCGACGCGATGTCCTGATATGTGACTGTAAACTCACGTCTGCCGGATGTGCAGTTGCCGCGGTCGATTTTCCACACACCAAGATCACGCTCTCCGCCGTCGAAATAGTTGTTCAGGTAAAGTCCGTCAGCTCCCTGAGCATAAAAAGCCGCGGCATACGCTTTTGCGTGTTCAGGCTGCACACGTGTTTTATCAAGATGCAGAGTCTCCAGCCCCGGGAAAACAGCAATATCATCACCGCAGATATCACGCCACTCGGAAATCGGGATCGCGCTGTCGGTGCATTCCCATCTCGGAGTGGGGTTTACGGCATCGATCAGTCCCTCTTCGCACATGGTTTTTATATCAAATCCGAACTCAAGCGCATCTTTCGGGGAACGGTGCGTGCGGATCATGAGTCTGATCGGGTGACCATACTTCTGCTCTGCCGCCCTGATTTTCGATTTGACCTGACGAACAAACTCTGTCATGATAATATGGCAATCAGGATTGTTTTTATAATCAAAGCAGTAAATCTCACGCATGAAGTCAAGCTCGAGTCCGAAGAAATCGTATTTGCAGAGTATTTCTTCAATATAAGCAAGAAGAGCCTCTCTGATCCCGGGATAGCTGAAATCAGGATTCCTGCCGAAATATCCGTACTCTTCTCCGATCACATGACCTGCGGCAAGTTCCTCATGATATTCGTCCGACTGGAGTAATGACACGCCCTCAGTGAGATAATGTGAATCGTTCATGCGCAGAGTAAGCCACGGACGGATTCCGATCTCTTCCATTTTACGGATAAACATATCAACATAATCAATACCGAATTCAACACATGCCTTGTACAGCTTCTCTACAACCGGATAATATGCATCCTTTTCAAATCCCGCACACTTTCCGTGTCTGCCGCCGATCCATGTGATTTTATCGGTGGGAATAAATGATGACTGTTCGTAAATATTCAGCAAAACATCGGTGATCTTATGTCCGCCGAAAATCGAAAAGTATTTATCAACGGATTCACGCATCTCCCCGGCAGTCTCTCCCTTGATAATTCTGAAAGTCCAGTCTGCGTCACGATTGACAATCAATGCGTCCTTGTACCACTTCTTATCCGACATAATCATATCTCCTTATTGCCGCAAAAAAATATTGTTGAATCAAGTATAGCACAGTCAAACTTTATTGTCAACCGAATTTATGCAATTGAGAATCGTGATTGACAATCAGCCCGATCAATGATAAAATATAATTAAAGATAGAAATTTTCACGGGAGAGATCTGATTTTGGAGCATTTTGATCTGTTCGTTTTTATAATTGAAATTATCAGCATAACATCTTTTGCTATATCGGGTGCTATGACTGCGATACGCAAGGGGCTTGATATGTTCGGCGTGGTAATACTCGGTATCACAACATCGGTCGGCGGCGGTATCATCCGTGATCTCGTACTGGGCATCACACCGCCAAAGACGTTCACGAATCCGAGCTATGCAATCGTGGCAGCGCTGACGTCGATCATCACCTTTGTTATCGAATACAGGCACGCGAAGAAAACCGGAGACGAGATGAAAGGCAACCGTTTCACCGAAGCTGTGCTGTTCTGGCTCGATTCAACCGGACTCGCGATTTTCGGAATGGTCGGTATCGCGACAGCTTACGAAGTATCAAGCGAGTTCAGCGGATTTCTGCTCTGCTTTGTCGGTGTTATCACCGGAGTCGGCGGCGGAGTGCTGCGAGATATTTTCGCGGGACAGCGTCCGTACATTTTCGTCAAGCATTTCTACGCCAGCGCATGCCTCATAGGAAGCATAGTCTGCATAATGCTATGGGATCTCACGGGCAGAATCATCGCCATGCTGACGGGTGCCGCTGTGGTTATCATCCTACGCTTCTTTGCCGCAAAATACCGCTGGAGCTTTCCGGTTGTGCCGAGGTCTGACGGGTGACATGAATAGAAATATCCCCCGAAGCTGAAATTTACATCAGTTTTCGGGGGATTATTCATACAATTTTGCACACAAATGAAAATGGCATCCATCCCCGAAAGAACGAATGCCGTCTTTTCAAGCTTATACCCGGATTCGAACCGGGGACCTCATCCTTACCAAGGATGTGCTCTACCAACTGAGCCATATAAGCAATTTATCCGCCGACAACTGTTTTGTTATCAGCGGATATAATTATATCAGATTATCTTCATTTTGTCAAGAGCGGATTTCACTTTTCCTGCGATTTTTTGTTTTCAGATTACCATTCGTACTCGAAATCAATCTTTCCGGCTACGGAATCGTCAACAACGCAGATGAATGTCTTGCCGCAGTTGAGAATGAGCTCGTCGCCGTTGCGGTATTCGAGGTGCATTGTGGATGTTTTCGATTCTCTCGACCAGTTGACGACCTTACGCTTGCCGTTTGTTATGTAGTAACCCTGACCGCTTCCGACTGTTCCGACGGAGAGTCTGCCTGCTTCATCACCGGGGATCAGAGAAATATCGGTAAAGAGGATCAGCACGTTCTTGACGGAGATCTGCTCGCCTGTTGTCGCGTCAACGTGAGGCATACCGTTATACTGATATCTGAGGTACTCGCCTGTTTCTTCGTTGTACACAAAATCGACCGTCTGGATGGATGTGGACTGCATACGGATATGTGACGCGGGGCTTCCGATGAGCTTATTGTCGGTCTCTTCATCATAGAAGTTGAAAAGCGGCACCTGATTCGGGTCAAGCTCCGTGCGGTATCCCTTGTATTCGATGCCGTCGGCAATTCCCTCTCCCGATGTCATAAGGCTGTGCTCATAACCCATGCTGTTCATTCTCGCGGTATCTCTCCAGAAAGTTGTAGGAGCATAGCCGTTTACTCCGTCGAGGTTATTGATGCCTCTCCACTGGATCTTGGCATATGCGAGACTGCTTCCGCCTGCGTGAACGTAAATCGCGTCATGGTTCGCGAGAAAGTCAACGAAATAGTCGCGTGACGAACGTACGGAACCGATTGTACCTACGTTTTCGTAATCCGAGATAAGCATCATGATACGTGTGATACCGCCCTCAGCCGCGCATTCGTAGTAAATATCACCCTCGCAGATACCTTCCTGAGGGAGGCTGTTCTTGATATTGTTGATCATGATCGCCACGGGACGCTGATCACGCTCTTCGACAGTTGTTGTCTTACCGTTGAGGTAGTTGAAAATTCTTCCCTCTTCCTCGGGTTCTTCGGTTTCGCTGGCGGAAGATTCATCGGTTGATTCGAGTGTCGGATTTGCGGAGTCCTTTTCTTCCAGTCCGTCGGGATCGTCAGACCATTCCTTGATATCGGAAACGGGATCGGTGAGAAGCTCATCGCTGTCAGGAAGCGTGATTTCGGTTTCGGCTTCCGTTTCGGTCTCGGTTTCGGTTTCGCTCTCAACAGATTCCGCAGCGGGAACAGATTCGCTCTGACTCTCGTTTGTTTCATCAGTTGTATCATTACAGGAAATAGCCGACAAAGCAAGCACGCCTGCAATAATACCGCAAAGGATACGCTGTCTTAATGTTCTCATAATAAATGTCATCCGTATTCAAAAAAATGTACCATAAATCACATGGTCTATTGCATTATACAAAATATCTTCTCCGCTGTCAAGTGAAAGTGAGAAATATTTACAGTTTCAGCATTATTCGGCAGTATTTTCACCGATATCCGCAATCCACACGGTGCATAAATCAACGATTGCGGCAAGATTGGTTTCATCGAAGACCGTATCAGCGGAAGTATGGATCTTGTCCACATAATAGCCGAGGACACGCTTTTTGTTCATCGCGGCGACTGCTGTGCCGTACTTGAAATTCACCTGATCTGAGGGATATAATGTGGCAGAGGATTTCTCAATCAGCGCAGTTTTGCCGTACTGCTGCATGATTCCGTCGGCTTTTTCAGCGATACCGGAATACAGCGGATGAGTCATGGCTTTTTTCGAGAATATCATCATGATATAGTCCCCGTCGGACACACAGTCGAGATTCACGACAAGAGTGGACACGCGGATTTTCTTATGTCTTTTCGCAAATGCGGCTGAACCGAGGAGTCCTGCCTCTTCGTTATCGAACAGAACGAACGCGATCCGTCTGCCATTATCCGACCCGATCAGATCGGCAAGCGCCAGAACAGACACAACCCCCGATGTATTATCGTTTGCGGTATGCTTGTTTGCCGGACCGATGATCAGAAGCGCGATCATGCCGAATACGGTAACAAACAGCGTCAGCTCGGTCAGAATAAATGATTCTGTAAAATATGCCGCCGCTGATGTAATGACTGCCGCGGGAATGAGAATCAAAGCGGTAATGAGAAGCTGATATATTAGATAAATGAAGATATTTTTCGGTGTAATGAAATTCGGGAACGGCATAACTGCACAGGTATCGTAGTGAGCCGTGAAGATCACATCAGCGTTTTCGATATCTCCGATGACGATGTTGCGCGAGTAATATTTTTTCTCGTTTTCAACGTGCATATTATCTCCCCAGCAGCCGGAAAGCATCTCAATGAACGCTGACTTCTGCTTTTTGCTTTTGCGGATTTCATATTGCGTCAGAATTATATCGCGCCATTTGCGTACCGCAGAAATATATTTTTCTTGTTCTTTCATAATTATATCCTTATATCAGAATTTTCCGAATAACCATCCGCCTGCGGGAATCTCAATACGGTATCTCTCCCCGTCAATCGGAGACACAGCGCCGTTTCCTTCAATTACGCTCAGTTTTCTGCCCTCTGCAATTGTAACCTCAACAGAGATGCCGCCGTCCTCAAGATATCTTTCACCGTCAGCCACGGATCTTTCAATTCCGCTGTTATTGAGAAAGAGAACATAATAATCCCCACACTCTTCGTTATGCGTTATCTGCATAGATGCGCCGCCGTCAAGCTTTATAGGAAGCATCTCATTCAGCAGCACACGCACATCTTCCACCGGTCGTACAGCATTTTTGTGCTGTTCAGCAAACTCGGGATTTCCTGTGCAGTCTATCAGAATAGGATATTCTCCCACAGACGGGCTGTCCTCATGGATAATGTCGACTGCGTCCGGGGTAAGACAATTGAGCAGACTGGTTGTTTCCGAACCGAGCATAGGCGCCGATTCAACGAAAATACGCTTGATCGCAGTGACTGTTTCTGCAAGGATCTCAGCAAATTTTCCGTCAACGGGATAATCGAGGTATGATGTCGGTGACAGTGCCATATCAAGAACAGGCATATCCTTTGAAAGAACGAGCGCTGCGGGAATCACAGGCTTGCCGATATCGGGATTGCGGTCTGTAAAATCGAGAAAATCTTTTTTAACCTGACCGTACGGAGTCAGCTCAAACGAATCCCAATCGTAGAATGTGTTGCACATACCCCATTCTTCAGCCATGAACGATGCGCCTGCCATATAGGAGTAAAGGTGCATTCTCCACTGCATTGAACGGGATGATCCGCCGTTTCCGCCCGATGTTTTGAACGGGAAAGATTCGGCTGAGATATTCCATTCGTTCTTTCCGTCACGGTGATAACAGCAGGCAGAGAACGGATTTCCGCCCCACGGTTCATAGTAAGTGCCGAAAGGAATGCCGCTTGCTCTTGCCATGCCTCGTGTGTACGCAAGCTGGATACGTGTGTTGGGTGTCTGCGCTCCGATCTCAGGCATCAGGCGTTTTACTCCGATTTCCGTTTCCAGTTTCTGCGCCTGATAATAGCTGTCGCACGGGAGAAGATCGCCGTCGGTATATTTCTGACGTTTACCGAGCAGATCTTTCATAACCGCAAGATAATCTTCATATGTTTCCGGAACTCCGCCGAGAGCTTCGAATTCATCGGCGTTCATAGCTTCAAGGAATGTGTGCTCAAACGGGAAAGCTCTTCTGATTGTCTCGGTGATTGCCGACGCTGTCCATTCCGGGCAATTATTGGAGACTATCTTTGAAAAGTCAGACTTCAGATTCGATCCCCATTCGTGCATCTGGAACCCCCAGAAATTCTCCCCGAGCATGGAACGGTATACATTAACAAGCTCCATGTCATACGGATATTCTTCAAGGAAGCATCCGCCCTGCAGACGGTCGATATAGAACGGGCATTTGTTCTCGCTGACGTATTTGTACAGATCCCCGCCGATTTCTGCGAGATTATTGAATTTCAGCTCGTCATCGATGTCAATAGACTGAGAAAAGCGGATACCGTCGCCCGGACGTACAATCCCTGCGCGGATCTGAGCATCCCATGTCTGCGGCATATAGCAATGAAGATATGTAAACATCTATTTCTCCTTTATGTTATTTTCTTCCTTTATTTTAACACAGCATTATGTTTTTTGCAATATGTATGAGAAAAGCAAAAGGGACAAATCACACGAATCTGCCCCTCGGTCAATGGTTTATATTCTATTGCACATCCGGCACCGGTGCCTGTCCGTTTAACGCGATCGCAATGCCAAGTGCCGCTGCGATAATGCAGACGCATACAATGGATGCAATCAGCGTGATTGTAAACTTGTCCTTCGCGCCTTTTTTGAAAAAGCTGACGGACAGACCGATCATCCACGGCAGAAAGAACGCCGAAATAAGAGACAGAGACTGTAATAATCCGAGCATGGTTCAGCCTAAGTCCGAAATCAGAGTTCGCAGTTGCCGACTGTTCTCGGGAACGGGATTACATCGCGGATGTTGGACACGCCTGTGAGGTACATTACGCATCTCTCGAAGCCGAGACCGAAGCCTGCGTGACGTGCGGAACCGTACTTTCTGAGATCGAGATAGAAATCGTAGGATTCCTTTTCAAGTCCGAGCTCGTCCATACGCTGTGTGAGAAGCTCGAGGCTGTCTTCACGCTGAGAACCGCCGATGATCTCGCCGATACCGGGAACGAGGCAGTCCATTGCCGCAACTGTCTTTCCGTCGGGATTGAGCTTCATGTAGAACGCCTTTATTTCTTTCGGATAGTCGGTTACGAATACAGGACGCTTGAACACTTCTTCCGTGAGGTATCTTTCGTGCTCTGTCTGG
>CAZPPN010000039.1:0-10443 GCA_964588425.1 uncultured Ruminococcus sp.
CGGAAGCACAATGGACGATGCCGCGCGCCTTGCACTTTACACGAAGAAAATCGGACTCGCTCCCGAGCAGGTGCAGGGCTTCTATCCCACCCCCGGAACAGCGTCGACGGTCATGTATTACACCGGAATCGACCCGTTCACGGGCAAAAAGGTGTACACAGCGACCGATTATCACGAAAAGCAGCTTCAGAGAGCGCTTCTTCAGTGGAGACGTCCCGAAAACCGCCGCAAGATCTACGAAGCGATGAACTACTGCTCCGACGAGGGCGTTAAGGATCTCAGAGAGCTTCTCGGTATGCCGCGTGAGGAGAGACCGTCTGACAGACCGTCTGATAAGCCGACTGAAAGATCGAAATCAGCCGGACAGGATAAGCGAGGCTCAAAGGCAGGCGGCAGATCGGGACAGAATCCGAAAGATGCACGCGGCAGAAATAACGGAAAAGACATAAAACAAGCAGAAAAACATCCGAAAAACGATCGGAGAAACGATAAAAAACAGGCTACAAAACCGAATTCAAAACCTAAAAACGGACAGAAGCCTGACAAAAAACACGGAAAATAAAGCAGAAAGAGACGGATACGTATGAAAATTCTGATGGTAACCATGTCGATGAACATCGGCGGAGCGGAAACGCATATCCTTGAGCTGTGCAGGGAGCTGAAAAAACGCGGATGCGGGATCACACTTGCGTCGTTCGGCGGTGTCTATGCGGACGAGCTTGAGGCGTGCGGTGTCGAATGCGTGAAGCTGCCGCTCAATACCAAGCATCCGTCGGCTGTTTTGGAGTCGTACCGCGGACTGGAGAAGCTCATCCGTGAGGGGAATTACGATATCGTCCACGCCCACGCGAGAATTCCTGCGTTCATCACGGGACTTCTGCACGATCGGATCATCGATGAGCATGGCAGAAAATTTCGCTTCGTCACAACCGCGCATCTGAATTTCTCGGTGAATCCTCTCTGGCGGAAGATTTCGCGCTGGGGCGAGCAGGTCATGGCGGTCTCACACGACATCGGCGACTATCTCGAGGACGAATACGGCTATCCGAAATCGAAAATACACTACACAATCAACGGCGTGGATACCGCAAAATTTTCGGCTGACACACCGATCGACGGGATCCTGGCGGAACATGGGCTGCAGCGTGATCGGCTACGCATCGTTTACATGAGCAGACTGGACGCCGACCGCGCTGATCCTGCATACCGCCTTCTCTCGATCGCACCGAAAATCGCCGAAAAGTATCCGTCTGCTGATATCATCATTGTCGGCGGCGGAACGGAATTTGATACGCTGAAAGAGACCGCCGACAAAGTCAACAAAAACGCAGGCAGAAATCTCGTCACAATGACCGGTCCTGTGTCGAATACAAACGAATACTGCGCGGCTGCCGATATTTTCATCGGTGTATCGCGATCCGCACTTGAAGCAATGTCGGCGGCAAAACCCGTTATCGTTGCCGGAAATCAAGGCTCGATCGGTATTTTCGACGAGAGCAAAGTCGGATGCGCCGTGAACACCAACTTCTGCTGCCGCGGATTCGATCTTGAGACTGAGGAAAAACTGCTTGCCGATATCTCTGTCCTTATTGACGCAGGTGAGGACGGACGCCGCAGAATGGGTGAGTACAACCGCGATTTCATCTACGAAAACTACACCGCGCGTCGCATGGCTGACGATTATATGAAGATGTACGAAAAAACGCTCGTCTCGCCCGTTCGGTTCAAAGGTCAGTCCGACGCTGTTATCTCCGGCTACTACGGATTCGGAAACCTCGGCGACGAGAGCCTTCTTGAGATCATCACGTCAAAGTTAGCTGAGGAAGTGCGCGGCGTGAAGATTGCGGCACTTACCAAAAGCCCACGCCATGACAGCAAGCGAACAGGTCTCAAATGCGTCTCGCGGTTCAATCCGATTGGGTTCGGCAGGGAAATCAATGGCGCGAAAGCTCTGATCTCGGGCGGCGGCAGTCTTTTGCAGGACTCCACAAGCTCGCGCAGCTTCAGATACTATGCGGCTGTAATCGGATGCGCTGAGTCCGCCGCAGGAACAAAGACCTGCATATTCGCGAACGGTATCGGACCGATTTCAGATCCGTCGAACAAAAAATACGCAAAAAAACTGATCGACAACGCAGATTACGTCTCGGTTCGTGATTCCGATTCGGCTGACGAGCTTGAAAGACTCGGTGTCGAGCGCGCAGTCGTCCACATCACTGCCGATCCCGCGTTCCTGATCGAGCCGGCTGACGGAGCGAAAATCACGTCCATGCTGTGCTCAATGGGCATCGCGGAAAACGAACGCTTCTTCGCGATCTCACTCCGTACAATGGGACGGCTGAAAAAAAACGGCGGCGATCCTACCGATGAAACGATCATTTCGGAAGGAGTGCGGCTGTGTACCGAAACTTCACGGAAATACGGCTGCCGTCCGATGATTCTGCCGATGCAGGGAGCGCACGACAGTGAAATCTGCCGCAGAATCGCCGAAAAGGTCAGCGGATCGGTTATTTATACCCCGAGCGATGCATCGGAGCTGATCGGAATCCTTTCGCGTTCCGAGTTTGTCGTCGGAATGAGACTGCATTCTATCATCTTCGCATCGTCAGCAGGCGTGCCCGTGATTGGTCTGTCGTACGATCCAAAGGTGAAGTCCCTCATGCGTGAGCTTGGGCAGGAGTTCATCGTAGATCTCGACCGCGAGAATCCCGTATTTGCGGAAGACGCGATGGAATATATCAAGAAAATCAGCGACGGCAGGGATGCTATCGTTGAAAATTTGAAAAAAAGCGCCGCCGTTATGCGTGAGAAGTCGATGGAAGACATCAGACGCGCGGCAGCGATAATAAACGGATGATGAATAGAAGTCAACAGGAGGAAAAATCATGTACCTGAAGGAAACATTGCTCTTTGAATCAGGCGGAAGATCGCATTTCCGAATCCCGAGCGTTGTTGCGACAAAAAACGGAACGGTTATCGCATTCTGCAACGACAGACGGGATACGGTTGCCGATGAAGCATCGGAGGTCACGCTGTCCTGTGCGATAAAAAAGCCGGGCGAGGACTGGAGCGAGGTCAAAACTCTCGTTGGAATCCCCGGATGGGCGTGCGGTATCGGAAGTGCGGTTTACGATGACATCACCGACACGGTGTTTTGCACATTCGGACGCTCGCCGGTGACGAAAAACGAATTTGCGAAGCTGTCCGAGGAAGAGCGAAAAGAGATGCAGAAACGTGCCGCAGAAGCGATCGCCGCATCGAGAGTCAAGCCGGGATCGTTCATTCTTTTCAGCAACGACAACGGCGAAACGTGGGAAGAGAGACCCCACTCGGTAGAGCACAGACCGTTCGTGCGGTTTGACGGTGAAGAAGTCATGATTGGCGGAAGCTGTCACGGATCGTCGCACGGCATCAGACTCCGTCACGGAGAGCACTGCGGAAGACTTCTCTGCCCGTCCAGAGTGACTGTCAAGGAATACCACTCGTGGGAAGGACTCAAGACCTGCTCGCACAACAACGCGATATACAGCGACGATCACGGCTTGACATGGCACGCGTGCGCTCCGGTACAGGCAGGAACAGGCGAGGGTACATTGATCGAGCTTGGTGACGGTACGATCACATACAACTCGCGCGCGTACTACAAGGATCAGAAGCGATATCTTGCGGCAAGCACGGACGGCGGCGAGACTTGGGGTGACTTCCGATGCGATGATTTCCTGATCGAGGAAGCCGGAATCGGATGCAATGCGTCGTTCATCAGGGTTGATCTTGACGATTTGTCGGCTGATGACCGCGCGAGACTCCCCGAAGGAGCTGAGGATGTGACGGTGTTCGTGAATCCGAGAGCAGAATACAGGCGGAATATCACAGCCTGCGTCAGCTTCAACGGCGGCAGAACGTGGAGTCACACAAAAACGATCTGGCAGGACGAGGGCGCGTACTCCAGCCTCGACTATTCCAAGGCCGACGGACGCTTCTACCTCCTCCACGAAAAAGGCAGAACCAACCGCGACCCGTATGAACAGGGCATCTCAATGGTCGAATTCGACCTCGAGTGGCTGCTGGGGTGAGGCGTGTGGAAGTGAAATGATACCGGGGGACACTTTTTTGAAAAAAAGCATCCCCCGAACCCCCTCCAAAAAACTTTCTGCCGGATGGGATAAAATGGATTGTGCAGGGTTTTGGGTACAGTCTTGGTATAGAGTTCAGCGGTGGGGTTGGTATATCAAGAATTGATTGAAAAACAAAATAAAAAAAGTGCAGGATTTTCGCCAAACCGAATTTGCAGCCTAAACTGTAAATCAGGTTTTACTGAAAACCCTGCACTTATCTGTTCAATCCACCCCAATATAAAGTTTTTTGGTGGGGGTCCGGGGGATGCTTTTTTTCAAAAAAGTGTCCCCCGGTATTTCTGCATTTTACCGTTCCTCTCTGAAGTAAGCGAGACCGAGGGATGCGGGGGGCTGGGACTCGCGTTTGCGGCGGAGGCTGACTGCGACGAGTACGACGATCGTTACGATGTAGGGGATCATCTGGTAGAGGTCGCTGGTTCTGTCGACGTTTGTGAGGCCGAGGAGCTTCGGGAAGAAGTTGTACAGCCAGTACAGAAGCCCGAAGAGGTACGCACCCCAAATCGCGCTCAGCGGACGCCATGTCGTGAAGATTACAAGCGCAACAGCAAGCCAGCCGAGCGCTTCGATCTGACCTGTGGTAGCCCAGATGCCGTTGTTGTAGTCGAGAACATAGTAGAGACCGCCGATGCCGGAGATGCCCGCACCGATTACAGTCGCAAGATACTTGTACTTCGTTACGTTGATTCCGGCGGCGTCGGCTGTTGCTGGATTCTCACCCACAGCACGCAGATTCAGACCGCTTCTCGTCTTGTTCAGGAAGAAGTGCATCAGAATCGCCGCTATGATCGCAAAATACGCCAGGAAACCGTAGGAGAACAGCGCTTCACCAACCACACCAAGGTGATCGGATAAGAACGGGATGTTTGTCGTGAATGCGGCATTTGTGATGGGAGCGGCTGTGTAAACCTCACCCTTCAGCAGATACGCACCGAAGAAGTTGGCAACACCCATGCCGAATGTCGTCAGAGCAAGACCTGTTACGTTCTGATTCGCACGGAGTGTGATCGTCAGGAAGCTGTAAATCAGACCGCCGAACGCAGCAGCCGCGAATGCGAATACGAGAGCAAGAATCACACAGACAATGCCGATCGGAGCTGCCGCTGTGTTTTCGTAAATGTAAGCGGAGGCAAATCCCGCAAATGCGCCGAGATACATGATTCCGGGTACGCCGAGATTCAGATTGCCCGATTTTTCAGTCAGAATCTCACCGAGAGAACCGAACATGATGATCGTGCCGAACTGGATAGCCCGCGCAAGCCATGCAAGAAGATTGGTTTCAATCATTGTTTTTCTGCCCCCTTATCCGTTGTTTTGGCGGCGGAAAATCATCTTGTAGTTGATGAAGAATTCGCTTCCGAGAATGCAGAAGAGAATAATTCCCGAGATGATGTCCGCGATGTATTCGTTGAGACCGTACGCCGATGCGATCTGTGATGCGCCCTTCTCAAGGAAGATGAGCATGAACGAAATCAGCGCCATGTAGAATGTGTTGAACTTCGCAAGCCACGCAACGATGATCGCCGTAAAGCCGTTGCCGTCAGCTGTGTTTGTTGCGATTGTGTGCTTGTTGCCGGCTACGATGATGAATCCGCAGAGACCGCAGATCGCGCCGGAGATGATGAGTGTGCGGATTGTGACTTTCTTTACGTCAATACCTGCGTAGCGCGCTGTGTTTTCGGATTCGCCGACAACGGAGATTTCGTAGCCGTGCTTGGTGTACTTCAGGTAGACGTACATGAGAACGGTGAGAGCCGCTACAATGATGATGTTTAATGTGAAGTCGTGTCCGAGAATCATCGGGAACCAGCCGATCTTTGTTGTCATGTTGATCGTGCCGAGAGATGACGCCTGACCGCGGAGAATGTTCGTCGAGAACGCAACGAGCTGGATCGCGACGTAGTTCATCATGAGGGTGAAGAGAGTCTCGTTTGTGTTCCAGTTTGCCTTGAAGAATGCGGGGATGAAGCTCCATACCGCACCTGCGATAACGCTTGTCAGAAGCATTACGAGGAAGAGTACGGGAGTGGGAAGAGACTGACCGAGGTAGAGCATACACAGCGCGGTAGCAAATCCGCCCATGAGAACCTGTCCCTCAGCGCCGATGTTCCAGAATCGCATCTTGAACGCCGGTGCGAGAGCGATACCGATGCAGAGGAGGGATACCATGTCGCGCATTGCCCACATAAAGCGGAGAGGAGTCTGGAAAGTTGCCTTGAAGATTTCACCGTACACTGCGAGGGGATTGAGTCCCGTTACAACAACGATGAACACGGCATCGATGATCAGCGCGAGAACGACAGCGGCGGCACGGATACTGATTTTGTTTTTTGTCGGAACACCGTCACGCTTGGCGAGTCTGATCAGAGGCTCGTGGATTTTGACATTTGTGTTTTCAGCGTTATTCATCATGCCTCTCCTTTCTTGGAATCTGATGCGGAGTTGTCCGGGTTATTACCAGAGTTGTTACTCGGGTCGGCTTTAGTCATGAGAATACCGACGCCTTCCTTGGTTGCTTCTTTGCCGTCGATGATGCCTGTGACCTTACCTGCGCAGAGAACGAGGATACGGTCGCAGAGGTCGATAAGAACGTCGAGGTCTTCGCCTACGTAGATGACAGCGACGCCTTTTTCTTTCTGTTCGTTGAGGAGGTGGTAGATCTGATATGAAGTACCGATGTCGAGACCGCGCACCGCGTATGCTGTCATGAGGACTGCGGGAGCTGCGGCGATTTCACGGCCGACGAGGACTTTCTGCACGTTACCGCCTGAGAGACGTCTTACGGGAGTATTGATCGAGGGAGTAACAACAGCGAGGTCGTCCTTGATTTCTTCCGCGAGTTCCTTGGGTGCGTGTCTTTCGGTGAAGAATGATTTGCCGTTTTCGTAGGACTTGAGCATCATGTTGTCAGTCATGCCCATTGACGCAACAAGGCCCATGCCGAGTCTGTCTTCGGGAACGAACGAGAGCGTGATGCCCATATTTTTGATCTGACGGGGAGTGAGGCCGATGAGCTGTTTTTCCTTATCGTTATCCTCGGGGTCATAGAAGCGGATATCCGAACCTTCAGCGGCGACGCGGAGACCTGCGACAGCTTCGAGGAGTTCTTTCTGACCGCATCCGGAGATACCTGCGATACCGAGGATTTCGCCGCCGTAGAGATCGAACGAAACATCCGAGAGAACGGGTACACCGTCACTTCCGATAACGGTGAGGTGATTGATGGAGAGCCGTTTATCATGAGTTTGGGGTGTGGGGCGTTCGATATCAAGGGTGACCTTTTTGCCGACCATCATTTCGGTGAGGGAGAGTTCGGTTGCATCGGATGTATTGACAGTACCGATGTACTCGCCTTTGCGGAGGATGGAGACTCTGTCGGAAACGGAGAGAACCTCGTGGAGCTTATGGGTAATGATGACGATAGCTTTGCCGTCTTTTTTCATTTCGCGCATAACTCCGAAGAGTTTTTCGGTTTCCTGGGGGGTAAGCACGGCGGTAGGTTCATCGAGGATTAGGATATCAGCGCCGCGGTAGAGGACTTTGACGATCTCGAGGGTTTGTTTCTGGGAGACTGTCATTTCGTAGACTTTCTGATCGGGGGTGATATCGAAGCCGTAGCGTGAGCAGATTTCCTCAACTTTAGCGGAGACTGCTTTCATATCGAGTTTGGTACGACCTTTTTCATCCTTGAAGAATTCGGGTGCGAGACCGAGGATGATATTTTCCGCTGCTGTGAAGACATCGACGAGTTTGAAGTGCTGGTGGATCATACCGATACCGAGGTCGAAAGCGTCCTTAGGCGAGCCGATGGATACTTCACGTCCGCCGACGAAGATCTGACCGGCATCGGGGTAATAGATACCGGAGAGGATATTCATGAGGGTAGTTTTTCCGCTTCCGTTTTCGCCGAGGAGTGAGAGTATCTCGCCGCGCTTAACTGAGAGGGAGATATCTTTATTTGCGGTGACCTCGCCGAAGGTTTTTGTTATGCCGGAGAGGCGGATTGCGTCTTCTGTTATATTAGGCATTGAGGCTCCTTTCGTGATTGAGAGGGGGGAGGAGGTAGATGGATCTGGAAAGGTGGTTTCGAGGCCCTGGTGACCTCGACTCAGGGCTTTGCCCTAAGAACCCACTCAGGGTTTCACCCTAAGAACCCACCACCTTTGAAAAGGTGGACGAAACTTTTCTTGATGACAACGTATGGCTTAAATCGAAGTAATTCAAAAAAGGGAAGCCGCGGTTATGGTGCTTCCCTTCTTCGATAAGTTTCATTAATTATTTTTCGATGATGCCGTCGATTCTTATGGAGAAGTAAGGTGCGCTTCTGAAGGAAGATTCGGAGAAAGCGCCGTCAACGATACATTCAACAACTTCGCCCTGATAAACGGGTGTCATTGTTGTCCAGTCCATGAAGGACATATCAACTTTACAGCTTGTTACATGGCCTTCAGCGTCAGTTTCAACTGTGCATGTGTTCTGTGCAGCGGATACTGTGAACTTGCTTGTGTCGAATACCTTGAGAGAACCGTCCTTGAGGGCAGCTACAACTTCGTCAACCTTTTCTGCTGTGCCGGGAGCGCATACAGTATTGAGAGTTGTGATTGCAACACCGTCATCAGCGTAACCCTTAGCTACGTCTGCGGGATATGCGTTGCCGTTGCCTGCGATACATTCTTCAAAGAGGGGCTTATAGAATGCTTTCCAGTTGTTTGTGGGTGATGTGAGAGCTGCATTGGGAGCTGTGTCGATCATGTCGATGTTGTAACCGACGGAGTAGCAGATCTTGCCCTGACCGAGGAGCTTTTCGCAAGCGGAAGGAGCACCTGTGGAGTCTGCGTGCTGACCGATGATAACGCATCCGTTAGCAACGAGAGCTTCAGCAGCAGCAGCTTCTGCGTCGATATTGAACCAGGAGTTAGTGTAGTTAACTTCCATAACAGCGTTCGGAACAACGGAACGGAGACCGAGGAAGAATGCTGTGTAACCGGAAACAACTTCGGAGTAGTTGAACGCGCCGACGTAGCCGACCTTTACATTGCCGTTTTCGTCGAAGCTGGAAGGAGTTGTTTCGGGAGTAACGATACCGTCATCCATGAGCTGCTTGAGCTTCATGCCGCCGACAACGCCGGAAACATAACGGGATTCGAATACCTTTGTGAAGCCGTTCTTGAGGTTCGGGAGTCCGGAGATAGCTGCGAAGTCACCTGTCATGGAGACGAAAGTGATATCCGGGAAATCAGCAGCGGCCTGAACCATGTAAGTCTGGTGACCGTATGAGTTGGAAACGATCACGGAGCAGCCCTGACCGATAAGGTCTGTTGCAGCGTCGAGGCAGGCGGAGTTTTCTTCGATCTTGTACTTCCAGATGATATTGGATTCAGCGATGCCGAGATCAGCAGCAGCAGCCTTGATACCATCCATGTGAGCCTTTGTGTAGCCTTCGGTTTCGTCACCGATGAGGATTACACCGATTTTGAGAGCGGATGAGTCGCCTTCTGAGCAGGATGCGAAAACTGTCATAACAGTGAGAAGCATCACAGCAGCGAGGAGAAGTGCGGAAATCTTCTTGAACATTTTAGTTCCTCCTGATTTGTTTTGTTATATTGCCAATACCGCGATATGCGGCACATTGGGGACAAGATTATGTATGGATCGATCTCAGTCGACGAATTTTACTTCGCCGTTGTCCATTGAAGCGATGCGTGCGAGGGATTCGACTCTCACGCCGCGTGAACGGACGATGTCACCGCCGGACTGATAAGCCTTTTCGATGACGATACCTGCGCCTGCAACGGAAGCACCTGCTGCGTCAACGAGTTTGAGGAGAGCGAGGAGCGCACTGCCTTTTGCGAGGAAGTCGTCGATGATGAGGACACGGTCATCTGCGGAAAGGAATTCTTTTGAGAGGCGGATGTTGTAAGTTTTTTCGTGGGTATAGCTGTACACCTCGGAGGTATAGACATCGCCGGAGATGTTGTTGGTTTCGGTTTTTTTCGCGAACACGACAGGCACACCGAAGTGGATAGCTGTAAGGCAGGCGACACCGATACCGGAGGCTTCGATAGTGAGGATTTTAGTGATACCCTCGTCTTTGTAGAGACGGTGGAATTCTTTGCAGATCTCGGAAATAAACGGAGCGTCGATCTGGTGATTGAGGAAAGAGTCGACTTTGAGGACGTTTCCCGCACCGATTTTACCGTCTTTGATGATGCGATCTTCCAACAGTTTCATGTCAGCCTCCAGTAATATTATTTAATATGATGGAAAGTAAAAAACCACTTACATTATACACACTTTGCCGACAAAATTC